>JAKFUQ010000004.1 GCA_021732645.1 Rhizobacter sp.
GCAGGCCATCCCGAGCTACGCGCCCATGCAAGCCATGGCGCATTTCAACAAGCTGCAGTGCTTTTGCTTCAACGAATACACAATGAAGCCGGGCGAGACCAAGCAGTGGCCGGTTGTTTTTGTCATTGAGCCCAAGCTGTCCAAGGACGTCACCACGATCACCTTGTCGTACACCTTCTTTGAAGTCGGCGGCAAGGTGCCGATGGCGCCTCAAGCGGCCGTGACTGCTGTGACGGCGGTGCGGTCATGAGCGTTGACGAGTCGGGCCTGAAGTCGGCCGTGCGCCGCAGGGGCTCGTTCCCTCAAACGCTGCGCGCCGTGGCGTGGTCGTTCTTCGGCGTACGCAAGGCGGCGGATCTGGAGAACGACGTGAACCGGCTGAACCCGGTGCATGTCGTGATCGCGGGAGTGCTCGGCGCGCTGGTGTTGATCGGCGTCTTGATGTCGTTGGTGAATTGGGTGGTGTCCAGCGGCGCAGCGGCGGCCTGAGGTCAGTCAGAAGTTCGATGCCATCGCGCGCGATGGCGCTTCCATACACACGTAGAGCGTTGGGATTCAGGAGAAACCATGTCGGCAGCGACCCCCTCGGCCAGTGCGCACAGCGCGGCACCTTATTACTTCGTTCCGGCGCCGTCGCAATACCCGGTGCTTGCCGCGGCGGGCCTGTTTCTGATCATCTTCGGCGCCGGTCAATGGGTGAACGGCGTGAGTTGGGGCAGCTACGCAACGCTGGCGGGGTTGGTCATGTGGGCCTTCGTCTTGCAAGCCTGGTTCCGCACGGCGATCGGCGAAAGCGAAAGCGGCTTGTACAGCGACCGCATCGATGTCTCGTTCCGCTGGAGCATGAGCTGGTTCATCTTCTCCGAAGTGATGTTCTTCGCTGCCTTCTTCGGTGCACTGTGGTGGGCGCGCCTGCATGCCGTGCCCAATCTTGGCAGCCTCGACAACGCGGTGCTGTGGCCTGATTTCAAGGCCATCTGGCCCAGCGTGCAGTCAGGATTCACGGCATCACCGGCCGGCATCGTCGAGCCCTTCACGACCATGGGCCCATGGCCACTGCCCACCATCAACACGGCGCTGCTGCTGACCTCGGGGGTCACGCTGACCGTTGCCCACCATGCGTTGCTCGCCGGCCATCGCGCCAAGACCATCGCCTTCATGTGGATCACGCTGCTGCTGGGCTTCACCTTCATCGGTGTGCAAGCCTATGAGTACCACCATGCTTACAACGACTTGAACCTGAAGCTTTCCTCAGGCATTTACGGGTCGACGTTTTTCATGCTGACCGGCTTCCACGGCTTCCATGTGTTCGTCGGCGCGCTGATGCTCCTGTTCATCACGCTGCGATTGCAAAAGGGCCACTTCACGCCGCAGCGCCACTTCGGCTTCGAAGGCGCGGCCTGGTACTGGCACTTCGTGGACGTGGTCTGGCTGGGGCTGTACGTGGTGGTGTACTGGCTTTGACGGCATTCGTTCCGGCCGACAACAAAAAAGCCGCATTGAGCGGCTTTTTTGTTGGTTGCGTGGTGAGCGGGAGTGTTACCTCAACGGAATGCCCGTTGGCTGGATCCAGCCCATCAGGTAGCCACCGATCAGGCACAAGAACAAGAGCACCGACAAGCCGACTCGTAACGCCAGTGCGCGCATCATCGCGTTGGTTCTCGGCTTGCCGTCGCGGCCATCTCGAATCATGGACACGCCCGCATACGCCAACACGGCGATGATGGACACAAGCGCGATGCCGATAAGGTAATTCATGGAAACTCATTATCCGCCTGGCAAAGGCACGCAGCGCAAGCGGTCGGCCTGATGGACGCGGGCAGGGCGTCGCCGGATCGAATTTGGTTGCAGCGCGTCGTGGTGTTCGTTGCGGCCGCTGTGGTCATTGCGGGCACCGCACGGCTCGGCGTGTGGCAGCTCGACCGGGCAGCGCAGAAGGAGGCCTTGCAGCGCTCGCTCGACACCCGCTCGCAGCTGCCGCCCATCGGGGCTTCGATGCTGGCCGACACCCTTGAGGCCGCCGCCCTGCAGCACCACCGCCGCACCACGCTGCGCGGGCAGTGGGTGCCTGCGGCCACGGTGTTTCTCGACAACCGGCAGATGAATGCGCGTCAGGGCTTTTTCGTCGTCACGCCGCTGCGGCTCAGCGAGGCGCCCGGCGTCGTGCTGGTGCAGCGGGGCTGGGTGCCGCGCGATCTGCTCGATCGCAGCAAGCTGCCGACGCTGGCCGACGCGCCGGGTGAGGTGAGCGTCAGCGGGCACATTGCCCCGCCCCCGGGCAGGCTGTACGAGTTTGCCGATGCCGCCTCGGGCGTGATCCGTCAAAATCTGGATCTCGCGGAATACGCGCGGGAGTTGTCGCTGCCGCTGAAGCCGTTGTCCATCGTCCAGGCGGCCGACGGTGCACCCACCGATGGTTTGTTGCGGCAATGGCCCCGGCCCGATGTTGGCATTCAACGGCATCACGGTTATGCGTTCCAGTGGTTTGCGCTCTGCGCCTTGATGACAGGTCTGTATGTCTGGTTCCAACTCGTCCGGCCCCGCCTCCGCTCGCAGCGCTGACGCCGAGGTGGCCTCGGCACTCAGCTTCACGGTGCACTCGATGCCTACGCCCGATCTGTCGCAGCAACGTGCCGCATCGGGCCGGTGGAAGATGCTGCTGGTGCTCGGAGTCTGCGCGGCGCCGGTGATGGCCTCGTACTTCACCTATTTCGTGATTCGACCGGAAGGTCGCACCAACTACAGCGAGTTCGTGACGCCGCCGCGCGAGATGCCTGCATCGTTGCCGCTGCGCGACTTGGCAGGCCAGCCTGTGTCTGCTGCGGGCCTGCAGGGTCAATGGCTGGTCGTCGTCACCGGTGGCGGTGCCTGCGACGCGCGCTGTGAGTCGCATCTGGTGCTGCAGCGGCAGCTGGTCGAAACCTTGGGCAAGGAGAGGCATCGCGTCGACAAGGTCTGGCTGATTGCCGACGACGCGACACCCACGCCTGCCCTGCTGCAAGCGATCGGCGGCGCTCAGCCGACCACCGTGCTGCGCGTGAGTGCTGCCTCGCTGGCGCAATGGCTGACGCCGGCCACCGGTGGGGCGCTCGACGAGCACCTGTACCTCGTCGACCCGATGGGGCTGTGGATGATGCGCACGCCAGTCAACCCCGACCCGGCCAAGCTCAAGCGCGATCTCGAGCGGCTGTTGCGGGCATCGAAATCCTGGGACCAGGCCGGGCGCTGACCTGCCTTCTGATCCCCGATTGCAGTTCCCCCCATGAACGCGCCTGCCTATGACATGGGGCCGCTGCCCACCGTGGTGTTGATCGGCGCGGCGGTGGCCGTGGTGCCACTGGTCTGGGTGGCCTGGCGCCACCGGCGCAGCGACCCCGCCGTGCGCCGCCGTGCGCTGACGCTGTTGACGCTTTTTCTGACCTTCGATCTGGTGCTGTTCGGCGCGTTCACCCGGCTCAGCGACTCCGGCCTGGGGTGCCCGGACTGGCCTGGCTGCTATGGCAGTGCCAGCCCGTTCGGCGCGCGCGAGGCCATCGGTGCGGCGCAAAGTGCGATGCCGACCGGCCCGGTGACGCACGGCAAGGCGTGGATAGAGATGCTGCACCGCTACCTGGCCACCGGGGTCGGTGCGCTGATCACCGTGCTGGCGGTCACCGCGTGGCTGGCTGCGCGACGGCAGCGTCCGGCGGCGGCCATGGCGGTATCGCCCTGGTGGCCCACGGTGACTTGGCTGTGGGTGTGCATGCAAGGTGCCTTCGGAGCCCTGACGGTGACGATGAAGCTCTACCCTGCCATCGTCACCCTGCACTTGCTGGGCGGGGTCGGTCTGCTGGCGCTGCTGGCCATCCAAAGTCAGCTGCCCGTGCGCCAGAGGTTGGTGTTGTCACCTGCCTTGCGTCGCAGTGGGGTGGCCGTGCTGGTGCTTGTCGCCTTGCAGATCACGCTGGGCGGCTGGGTCAGCACCAATTACGCGGTGTTGGCCTGCACCGATTTCCCGACCTGCCAGGGCAGCTGGTGGCCGACCATGGACTTCGACCAGGGGTACACCGTCTTGCGCGAACTCGGTGCGGGCAACGACGGTGGCTACCTGCCGTTCGCCGCGCTGACCGCGATCCACATGGTTCATCGCATCGGCGCCGCGGTGCTGCTGCTGGCCATCGGCGTCTGGGTCTGGCGCCTGCTGATCACAGGCGATGCGGCGTTGCGCCGCTGGGCGGCGGCGCTGGTCGCCGCCATGGCGTGGCAGGTGGCCAGTGGCCTGGGCAATGTGCTGCTGGGTTGGCCTTTGCTCGCAGCCGTGGGGCACACGGGGGGAGCGGCGGTGTTGCTGGTGATCCTGGTGATGCTGCTGACCAGGGCGCGGCCTGACGCGGTGGCCGCCCGCACTGCGGTGTCAGCTGGCCACAGCGGCATCCGCGCGGCTTCGTAGAATCTCTCGCTGCTCCGACCATGTCTGAAACCCTCACCACCTCGCTGCCCATCGTTGGGCGTGCCACACGCGTCAGGCAGTTCTACATCCTGACCAAGCCGCGCGTGGTGCAGCTGATCGTGTTCTGTGCGGTGATCGGCATGTTGCTGGCGGTGCCTGGCGTGCCTGATCTGACGCTCGTGTTGGCCGCCACCGCAGGCATCTGGCTGGTCGCCGGTGCGGCAGCGGCCTTCAACTGCATCGTCGAGCAGCACCTCGACGCCAAGATGGCGCGCACCGCGTGGCGGCCCACCGCCAAGGGCCAGCTCACCAATGCGCAGACGCTGACCTTCTCCGCCGTGCTGTGCGCACTCGGCAGCGCGCTGCTGTATTTCTGGGTCAACCCGCTGACGATGTGGCTGACCTTCGCCACGTTCGTGGGCTACGCCGTCATCTACACCGTGCTGCTGAAGCCGGCGACACCGCAAAACATCGTGATCGGCGGCGCCTCCGGCGCCATGCCACCGGTGCTGGGCTGGGCCGCGATCCGTGGCGAAGTCGGCCCCGAGGCGCTGATCCTGTGCCTGATCATCTTCCTGTGGACACCTCCGCATTTTTGGGCGCTGGCGCTGTACCGCGCCGAGGACTACCGCAAGGCCGGCCTGCCAATGCTGCCGGTGACGCACGGCGCGGCGTTCACCCAGTTGCATGTGTTCCTGTACACGCTGGTGCTGTTTGCGGCGACCTTGCTGCCCTTCATCTCGGGCATGAGTGGCGTGATCTACCTGGTGTCGGCCATGGCGCTGGGAGTGGGATTCACCGGCTACGCCTGGAAGCTGTGGCGAAATTACTCCGACGCGCTGGCGCGCAAGACCTTCCGTTTCTCCATCTGGCACCTGATGCTGCTGTTCGCAGCGCTGCTGCTCGACCATTACCTGAGGCCTTTGCTGTGAACCAACGCCCGACCAACCGCGGCCCGACAGCGTTGCGCCGACGCTTGATGAAGATCGGTGGCGCTGTGGCCGTGTCAGTGCTGACGTTGACCCTGCTCGCGGGCTGCGATGCGCCGTCGTCGGGCGGCAGTGCTGCCACCGCTACGTTCAAAGGTGTCGACATCACCGGCGCCGAGTACGCCCGCACCTTCTCGCTGACCGACCCGGACGGCCAACGGCGCACGCTGGCCGATTTCAAGGGCAAGGTCACCGTGGTGTTTTTCGGCTTCACGCAATGCCCCGACGTGTGCCCGACGACCATGGCCGAGTTGGCGCAGGTCAAGGCCTCGCTGGGCCAGGACGGAGACCGGGTGCAGGGCGTTTTTGTCACTGTCGATCCGGAGCGCGACACCGCAGCCGCGCTGAAGACCTACATGGGCGCATTCGATCCGAGCTTTGTGGCCTTGCGCGGCAGCCCGGAAGAAACCGCCGCCACCGCCAAGGAGTTCAAGGCGGTCTACGCCAAGGTGCCCGGCAAAACCGAAGGCAGCTACAGCGTCGACCACACCGCAGGCTCGTATGTGTTCGATGCGCTGGGCAAGGTGCGCCTGTTCATCCGCTACGGCAGCGGCGCGCAAGCTTTGGCCGATGACCTGAAAGCGCTGCTGGCGCAGGGTTGAAGCGCCGTTTCCGCCATGAAAAACGGCTCCAGAGGGAGCCGTTTTCACGAGTGCAGGGCGCTCTCAGTGCGCTGTGCCCAGCGCCTTGCGCATTTTCTTCATCGCCGCCACCTCGATCTGGCGGATGCGTTCGGCACTGACGCCGTACTCGTCGGCCAGGTCATGCAGCGTCATGCCGCCGGAGCTGTCGTCGTTGACCTTCAACCAGCGCTCCTCGACGATGCGGCGGCTGCGCGCGTCCAGCGCGTCCAGCGCCAGCGAAATGCCGTCGCCGGACAGCCAGTCGCGGCGCTGCGCTTCCAGCACCTGGCTGGGCTCGTGGGTCTCGTCGGCCAGGTAGGCGATCGGGGCGTAGCTTTCCTCGCCGTCGTCGGTCAGCGGCTCCAGCGGCACGTCGCCGCCAGACAGGCGGGTTTCCATTTCGAGCACGTCCTCGCGCTTGACGTTCAAGGTGCGCGCCATCGTGTCGACTTCGCCCTGCGTCAAGGTGCTGCGGTGGGTTTCGCCTTCGATGGCGTCTTCCTTCAGGCTCTGCTTCATCGAGCGCAGGTTGAAGAACAGCTTGCGCTGCGCCTTGGTGGTCGCCACCTTGACCATGCGCCAGTTCTTCAGGATGTACTCGTGGATCTCGGCCTTGATCCAGTGCATGGCGTAGCTGACCAGGCGTACGCCCTGGTCGGGGTCGAAGCGCTTGACGGCCTTCATCAGACCGACATTGCCTTCCTGGATCAGGTCGCCGTGCGGCAAGCCGTAGCCCAGGTACTGGCGGGCGATCGACACCACCAGCCGCATGTGCGACATCACCAACTGTCCAGCGGCCTGCAGATCGCCCTGGTCACGCAGCCTGCGCGCCAGTGCTTGTTCTTCTTCTAAACTGAGCATCGGCACGCGGTTGGCGGCCGAGATGTAGGCGTCCAGGCTGCCGAGCGAGGGCACCATGGCCCACGGGTCACGCAGCGCCAGCGCTGAAGCAGAGGAAGGGGATGACGTCATGATGCTCATGGACTCTCTCGACAGTCGGTCAGTCCCCAAATATTAGCACTCCTGCCTATCGAGTGCTAACTCACACGTTGAACAGGAAGTTCAACACATCCCCGTCCTTGACCACGTACTCCTTGCCTTCGGCGCGCATCTTGCCGGCGTCTTTGGCGCCGTGCTCGCCCTTGAAGGCCACGTAGTCGTCGAAGGCGATGGTCTGCGCGCGGATGAAGCCGCGTTCGAAGTCGGTGTGGATCACGCCGGCGGCCTGCGGTGCGGTGTCGCCGATGTGGATGGTCCAGGCGCGCACTTCCTTCACGCCCGCGGTGAAGTAGGTCTGCAGGCCCAACAGGCTGAACGCTGCGCGGATCAGCCGGTTCAGGCCGGGTTCGGTCTGGCCCATTTCGGACAGGAACATCAGCCGGTCTTCGTCGGCCATGTCGGCCAATTCGGCTTCGGTCTTCGCGCAAATGGCCACCACCGGCGCTTTTTGCAGTGCGGCGTAGGCACGCAACTTGTCGAGGTAGGGGTTGTTCTCGAAGCCGCCTTCATCGACGTTGCCGACGAACATCGCGGGCTTGGCGGTAATGAGGCACAGCGGCTTGAGCACCGCCTGCTCTTCCTTGCTGAACGTGATGCTGCGCACGGGCTTGGCCTCGTTCAATACGGCTTGGCACTTCGTCAGCACATCGACCAGCCGTGCGGCCTCTTTGTCGTTGCCCGATTTGGCGACCTTGATCGACTTGGCCAAGGTCTTGTCGACAGTGGCGAGGTCGGCCAAGCACAGCTCGGTCTGGATCACCTCGATGTCGGAGATCGGGTCGACCTTGCCAGCCACGTGAATCACGTTGTCGTCGTCGAAGCAGCGCACCACATTGACCAGCGCGTCGGTCTCGCGGATGTGCGCGAGGAACTGGTTGCCCAGGCCTTCGCCTTTCGACGCACCGGCCACCAGTCCGGCGATGTCGACGAACTCGACGATGGCCGGCACGATGCGCTCGGGCTTGACGATCGCCGCCAGCGCGGCCAGGCGCGCATCGGGCAGCTCGACGATGCCGACATTGGGCTCAATGGTGCAGAACGGGTAGTTCTCGGCGGCGATGCCGGCTTGGGTGAGCGCATTGAAGAGGGTGGATTTGCCCACGTTGGGCAAACCGACGATGCCGCATTTCAGGCTCATGGTGCAGGTCTCACAGGGGATGTTGCGGGCGTCGACGACGAGCCCGCAATTCTAGGAGCGTGGGCAGCAGCAGCCTGCCCAGTGCGGCCACGCCACAGCATCAGCACATTGCCCAGCATCGCCAGCAGCACACCGGCGCCGGTGATCGCGCCGGGCCGGTAGCCCTCGAACGCCATCGACACGGCCAGCGCCAGCAGCGGTGTCATCACGCCGATGGCGCCGCTGGGGCCGGGGCCCAGGCGCTCCTGCAGCGTCAGGTAGCAGGCAAACGACAGCACCGAGCCGGCCAGCGCCAGGTAGACCAGTGACACCCACCACGACAGCAGCGCGGGCGGCGCAAAGCGGTGCCCCATCACCAGCGCAATAGTGGTCGTGGCGATCGCGCCATAGCCCATGCCGAAGCCCATCGACGGCCAGAAGGGCAGGCCGCGCGTGCGGTTGCGGCTGGCGCTCAGGCTGCCGGCTGAACTCAGCAACACCGCGCCCACGGTGAACGCCGCGCCGATGCCGACCGAGGCCGCCGCGCCCAACGCTCCGGCTCCGTGCGCTGGCGAGGCGACACCCGCCGCCGCCTTGCCGAATTCAGGCCAGAAGATCAGCGCCACGCCGAGCAGCCCCAGTAGCCCGCCACCGATGAAGCGTGGCGACACCCGCTGCCCGAACAGCGCCTGCGCGCCGAGCCCGGCGATCAGCGGTGACGCCGAGTAGCCGACCGCCACCAGCCCCGACGGCAGGTGCCGCTCGGCGTGATAGACGCACACATACGACACGCCGAACATCAGCGCGCCCTGCAGCGCCAGCACCGCATGGTCGCGCGGCGCAAAGCGCAGCGGGATGCCGCGCAGGGCGCAGACCGCCAGCACCAGCACCGATGCCAGCGCGAAGCGCAGCGCCACACCGACCTCGGGCGTGGTGTGACCCAGCTGGTAGGTGATGGCGTGCCAGGTCGTGCCCCAGGCGAGCACGCAGACAGCGAACAGCTGCCAGGTCCTGAAGCGAGCCACTCAGCCGACGCCGAGCCGCCGCGAGGCGGTGGAGCGCACCCTCGGGGGGGAGGAGCGAAGCGACGTGGGGGCTGTCATGTCAATCGAAGCGGTACGTCGCGCCGCCGACCAGGCCTGGGCGCAGCGTGCAGTCGAATCCTTCGACGATCACCGCGTTCATGCCGAAGGTCAGCGCGCCGTTCAACCGGGCATCGGCGCGGTAGGCGGCCAGCGCGTCACCGACCGCATGGCCGGTCTCGGCGGTGAGCGGGTCGACATCGGGGATGCTGCAGCGCGCACACGGCTTGACCAGCTTCAGCCGCACCGGGCCCTCGGCCGTGTCGAAGCGGACCTCGTCGAGGTGGTCTTCACCGTGCGCGTCGAGGCCGTCCAGCACCAGGTTCGGCCGGAAGCGCTGCATCGTCACCGGTGCATCGCCGTTCGCCTCCATGCGCCGGTTCAGCTCGTCGAGGCTGGCCTGCGAGGTGACCAGCAGCGGGTACTCGTCGGAGAACGCCGCTTCGGCTGCGATCTCGCCGGTCCACTGCGCGCTGGCCAGGCGCTTTTGCGCCGGGTCGAAGCGCACCAGCCGCAGGGCCTGGCCCAGGAAGTCGCTGAACCACTGTGCCGCGGCATCGCCCATGTCGTAGGCCGCGACCTCGTCGTTCCACACTGTCACCCGCACCGCGGCGCCGACCTCGCCGAGCGGCACCGGCAAGGCCAGCATGCCGGGCGCACGCAGCACCATGTCCAGCGCGTTCAGTGTCGGCTGGATCAGTGCCATGCGCGGCAACCGGCGTTGCGTGACGAAGCGGCCTTGCGCATCGACCACCATCCAGGCGCGGTCGAATTCGAGGCCGGTCTCGATCAGCAGCGCGTCATCAGCTGCGCTGCCACCGCAGCTTTTGACGGGGTGGATGTACAAAGCAGCGAGGCTGACCGCGACGTCGAATGCGGCCGCGTCCGTCATGGCAATGACCCGCAGCCGCCGCTCACTTGAACAAGCCCTTCAGCACGCCTTTCAGCGCATCTTTAGGCTTGGTCGTGGCGGCCGAGGCGCCGGGCTCGGCCGGTTTCAAGCCGAGCTTTTCCTCCAGCCGGCTGCGCACTTCATTCTTCAGCCCCTGGGCCGCCGCGCCGGCCAGCACCGACGACCACTCGATCTTCCAGTCCAGCGCCGCGAACGGGCCGGTGAGCCGCACCGGCACTTGCAAGCCCTTGAGGGCAGCGAGGTCGGCGCCGTCCTGACCCTTGGCGGTGCCGGTGACGGTGGCCCGCGCCAGGTAGTCGATGCGACCCTGACCGATGTCGATGGCGCCCTCGCCGCCCAGCCGCAGAAATGGGCTTTTCAGGTCCAGGTCTTTGCTGCGCGCCACGCCATCGGCGATCTGGAAGCTGGCGCTCATCTCGCTGAAGTCGGTCTTCTCGGTCTCGCTGGCCTTTTGCACGGCGTCTTGCTGCAGGCCCAGGGTGGCCTTGGCCTGGCGCAGGCTCTTGGCGAGGTTGATGCCCTTGACCGCACCGTCGCGCAGCTGCAGCGCCATCTGGCCTTGCAACTTGGACTTCAGCGCGTTGACGCTGCGGCCGGTGGCCTCGACATCCATCGTCACGCGGCCGGTGCCGTCCATCCAGTCTTTCGCGGCCACGTCTTTCAGCGCACTGTTGATGTTGATGCCGCTGGCCACCCCCTTGAAGCCGACACGACTGGTGTTGGCGTCGGCCAGCGCCGTCGCGTCGATGCCGCCGCCCCAGACCTTGCCTTGCAAGGTGCTGACGCGCAGCACGCCGCCGCCGAGCGCAGCATCAATGCGAACTGCAGCCGCTTTGTAGCGCTGGAAGGCGAAGCTGGTGGCTTGCAGGCTGAACTGCCCGTCGAGGGCGCGCAGCGCGCTCAGGTCGACCGGGGTGTCGGCGGTGGGGGTACCCGGGGCCACCTGTGCGGGCTGTGTCGGCGCATCGGCCAACAGTCGGTTCAGATCCAACGTGTCGAAGCGCGCTTTTGCATTGACCTTGGGCACCGTGCCACCGAGCAGCGCGGTGCCGTCGGTGTTGAAGGCGCCGCCGTTGATGTCGCCGGCCAACGCCCAGACGGCACGCGCGGCAGACGCGCTGGCGCTGCCCTTGGCGTTGAGCTTCAGTGGTTGCAGGCCCGGGTTCTCGATCAGGGCTTGCATCGTCAACGCATCGAGCGCGATCGAGGCAGCCGTGGCCGCACCGTTCTTTCCAGCGCTTGCGGCCTGCGCCTGCTTCAACTGCAGGTTGGCCTTGACCGTGGCCCCCAGCTTGCGCTGCGCCCCGCGGCTGTCGACGGTGGCCTCGAAGCCAGGGAGGTTCAGGGTGTCGAAGCTGCCCGTCGGCGCCGCGCTTTTGAACGTCACATCCAGCGGCGCTGGCCCGCCGCGTTGAACGCGCCCGTTGAACGCGCTGCCCTTGATCTGGTCGCCAGTGGCCGCCAGCTCGGGCCAGTCCAGTGACAGGCCGAGCGGTTGCGCGTCTTGCGTGCCCTTGAGCTGGAAGGTCAGCTTCGCCAGCGACAGGTCTTTGGCCGCGGGGTTGAAAGCGAGTCGGTCTACCGCCAGCGTGCTGCTGTCGATCTGGATGCCGCCTGCGGTGGCGGCCAGCAGCAGCTGCAGCGATTGCGCATCGATCGCCGACGCCGTGCCGTCCCAATTCACATGGCCCTTCAGGCTGGCACGGATGGATTTGATGCTGGCGGCATCGCCGTTGAACGCGATGCTGGCGTCACGCAGCGCGACCGAGCTGGTGGCGAGGTCCAGCTTGAGCTGGGTGCTGCCGCTGAGCTCGCCCTTGAAGGCGGGCGACGACAGATCGAGTTGCACATCGAACGCGACGGGCGATTCCGCCTGATCTTGCAAACGGCCTGTGGTCAGCGATTTCAGTGTCACCACCCCCGCGAGCGGTGCCAGCTCGTCTTTCACGCGCAGGCTGACGTTGTCCAGCGCGATGCGACTCACGTCGAACTTCGGGGGCTTCTGGCTGGCGTTGCCGCTGTCGGGTGGCGCTTCGGCGTTGAGCAGGTCGTCGATGTTGCGCACCCCCTGGGCGTTGCGCAGGTAGACCGCGCGCACGCCGCTGGCGGCAATGCGCCCGATGACCAGTTCGCGGTTGAGCAGCGGCAGCACCTCGACCGCCAGCTCGGCGCGTTCGATCGCGGCAAACTCGTCGGGCCTGCCCGCTTCGCTCAAGGTCACATCGGCCAGCGTGATTTCCAGCCGCGGAAACAGCGACAGCCCGATCGGGCCATTGATGGCCAAGGTGCGCTGGTGATGCGTTTGCATCCAATCGACGGCGACGCCCTTGTAGCGGTTGGCATCGAAGCCCATCACCAGCCAGGTGAGCACCGCCGCCAAGACCAGCAGCAGGCCCAACACCCCGAGCGCGACACGGCGTATCCAGATCGACATGGTGAACAGGCCCTGTGCCCTCTGTGCCCTCTGAGAAGCCCCCTGAGAAGCGCGGATTGTGCCTGCGCGCCCAGCTTGAAGACGAACCGGCTACCTACAATCCGCCCCGATGAAACCCTATGACGTGCAGGTGCGCGGTGCCGGTCTGGTCGGACCGGCGCTGGCCTTGTCGCTCGCGCGCATCGGCTTGCGGGTGGCGCTGGTGGCCGAAGATGCCGCGCCGGAGCGCCGCGGGAGCGACGTGCGCGCTTTTGCGCTGAACGCTGCGTCGGTGGCGCTGCTGCGCGGGCTGAAGGTCTGGGACGCATTGCCGGCACACGCGACCACCGCGGTGCACGAGATGCGCGTCGAAGGCGATGCGCCGGGTGCCGCGCTCGAATTCTCGTCGTGGGAGCAGCGGGTCGGTGAGCTGGCGTGGATCGTCGATGCGGCGGTGCTCGAACGCGAGCTGGCTGCTGCGGTGCGCTTTGCGCCTCATGTCACGCTGGTCACCGGCGCGCAGGCAGCCGCCGCTGGCGCGCCGCTGACCGCCATCTGCGAAGGCAAGTCCTCAGCCACCCGCGATGCGCACCGCGTGCCACTCGATCGGCGCCCGTACGGCCAGCGTGCAATCGCCGCGCGGCTGGTCAGCTCACAGCCGCATGGCAACACCGCGCACCAGTGGTTCGGCTCGCCCGATGTGCTGGCGCTGTTGCCTTTCGATGCACCGCAGCCGCAGGCCTCGTATGCGCTGGTGTGGGCTGTGCCCGATGCCCGCGCTGACGCCTTGCTGGCCCTGGACGATGCGGCCTTCAACGCGGCATTGATGCACGCCACCGGCGGTGCGGCAGGTGCGTTGCAGGTGACCGGTGAGCGCGTTGCCTGGCCCTTGAGCCGCGCGCTGGCCACCCGCTGGTGCGGGCCGGGCTGGGTGCTGTTGGGCGACGCCGCCCATGTGGTGCACCCGCTGGCCGGCCAGGGGCTGAACCTGGGGCTGGCCGATGTGGCGGCCCTGACGGCCGTGCTGGCCGCGCGCGAGCCGTGGCGCGAGCTCGGCGATGAGAAACTGCTGCGTCGCTACGCCCGCGAGCGCTGGTTGCCCACGCGTGCGATGGTCGAGGTCACCGATGGGCTGATGCAGCTTTTTGCACACCCAACGCCGCTGGTGCGGGAACTCCGCAACCGCGGGTTGAGTCTGGTCAATCGACTGACGCCGATCAAGCGCTGGCTGACGGCGCAGGCGCTGGATTCCTGAGTTCGCGCCCGCGCGCGTTCCGTTTCATTCGATCACCTGAAAGCACACCGCCATGGTCCTGACCTCATTTCGCAAGGCGCAGCGCGCTGTTGCACAACTCAGTACCTGGGGCTTGGCAGCACTGTGGCTGGCGATCTCGGCCACGCCGGCCCACGCCGGCGAAGCCGAGATCCGCAAGGCACTGGCCGAGCGGCTGGCCGATCTGGGCAAGGTCGATGAAGTCACGAAGTCGCCGATCCCGGGCCTGTACGAAGTGCGCGTCGGCGTCGAGATCTACTACACCGATGAGAATGGCAACTACCTGATCGAGGGCCAACTGCTCGACACCAAGACGCGCACCAACCTGACAGAAGCGCGCATCGCCAAGCTGACGGCCATTGACTTCGCCAGCCTGCCGTTGAAGGACGCCGTGGTGTGGAAGCAGGGTGATGGCAGCCGCAAGCTGGTGGTGTTTGCCGACCCGAACTGCGGCTACTGCAAGCGCTTCGAGCGCGAGGCCCGTGCGGTCAAGGACATCACCATCTACACCTTCTTGTACCCGGTGCTCGGGGCGGAATCCGCAGACAAGTCGCGCAACGTCTGGTGCGCAAAAGACCGCGGCAAGGTCTGGACCGACTGGATGGTGGACAGCGTGCCTCCTCCCAAAGCCACGGCGGAGTGCGACAGTGGCGCACTGCAACGCAATGCGGCGCTCGGGCGCAAGCACAAGATCAACGGCACGCCAGCGTTGGTGTTCGAAGACGGCAAGCGCGTGCCCGGTGCCATGTCGCTGGAGCAGCTCGAAAAGCAGCTGCTGGCCTCGGCGAAGAAGCCCGGTTGATCCCGCCGCTGCCAAACTTTTTCGACTTCGAGC
>JAKFUQ010000174.1 GCA_021732645.1 Rhizobacter sp.
CACCTTTCCGGTGGTCGTGGTGCGGGCCAGTGCACCACTGGTCAGCGCGCTCGAAACCGAGCGGCAACTCACCCGCCCCATCGAGCAGGTGGTGCGTGCGCTGGGTGGCACCTCGGACGTGGCCTCCTCCACCCACCCCGGCCAGGTGGTGGTACAGGTGCCGTTCGACGCGGGCAGCGAACTCGACGCCTCGCACCGGGCGGTCGAAGCCGCGCTGAAGCCGCTGCAACTGCCCGCGGGCACGCGGCTGCAGGTGCTGCCGGTCAACCTCAACGAGGCGGCAGTCGCCACCTATGCGGTTGAGAGCAGCACGCTGCCGTTGGCCACCCTCGGGGCACTGGCGGCCAGGGAGATCGTGCCCGTCCTGGCGGCGCTGCCCGGCGTGCTGAAGGTGGTCACGCTCGGCGAGCCCCTCGGCGCGCGCACGGTGGAGGCCGACACCGCAACGGAGCCCCCCCCGGCAGGCACCCTGGTGCGCCTGAACGGCCGCAGTGCGCTGGCCATCCAGGTGGTCAAGCGCGGCGATGCCAACACACTGGACGTGGCCGACCGGGTCGCCGCCACCGTGCAGCGGCTCCACACCCGCCTCGGCGCAGCACAGCACGGCGTCACGCTCACGCTGGCACGCACCCAGGCCGACTACATCCGCGCCGCCACCGGCCTGACCCTGCGTGCGCTGGCCGAGGCGATGGTGATCTCGGCGCTGGTGATCTTTCCCTTCCTGTGGAACTGGCGCGCCACGGCGATCTCCGCGCTGGCGATTCCGACGTCGCTGCTCGGCACCGCCATCGTGATGGCGCTCTATGGCTTCAACCTGGAGACCATCACCCTGCTGGCACTCGCCATGATCGTCGGCAATGTGGTCGATGACGCCATCGTCGACCTGGAGAACATTTCGCGCCACCTCGACATGGGCCAGTCGCCGCGCGAGGCGGCCATTGCGGCCACCGACGAGATCGGCCTGACCGTCACCGCCGCCACGCTCACGGTGGTGGCGGTGTTCCTGCCCATCGGCATGATGGGCGGCACGCTGGGGCAGTTCTTCCGGCCCTTCGGCATCACCATCTCGGCCGCGATGCTGATCTCGCTGCTGGTCTCGCGCACGCTGTCCCCGGTGCTGGCGGTGTACTGGCTGCAAGCCCGTGCAGCGCGCGGCACGCCGGGCAGCGGCCCCGCAGCCGACGTATCGCCACCCGCGTTCGAGCCGAGTGCGCTGGCGCGCCGCTATGTGCGCTGGCTGGCATGGTCGCTGGCGCATCGGCGGGTGGTGCTGGGGGTGTCGGCACTGAGCTTTGCGGCCGGCCTGGCGTTGTTCCCGTTGATCCCCAAGGGCTTCATCCCGGTGCTCGACCGCGGCGAGTTCATCCTCAGCTACCGCAGTTCCCCACCTCCTCCACAGGACGCCCCCGCAGCGGCCGCCTTCGACCCCTTGCAAGACTCACTGGCCGTGGCCACCCAGCTCGACGCCTACCTGCGCCAGTCGCCTGCCGTGGAAACCGCTTTCACCGTCGTCGGCACGCGCCAGGGCGAGGCCAACCAAGGCTCGATCTTCGTGCGGCTCAAGGCCGACCGAACCATCGCCACCGCCGAGGTGCAGGAACAACTGCGACGCCACATGCCCGCGCTCGCCGGGGTCAGCACCAGCGTGGAAGACATTCCCTTCGTCGACAGCGGCGGCGACAAGCCGGTGCAGTTGCGCCTCGTCGGCGATGACCTCGCGGCGCTGCAAGACACCGGGCGCGCGCTGGCGCAGCGCCTGCAGGGCATCCCTGGCCTGGCCGACATCAGCAGCAACACCGCGCCCATGACGGACGGCATGCCGACGCAGATTCAGCACCACAACGGCCGCCGGGTAGTGCTCGTCACCGCCAACCTCGGCCCCGGTGCCGCCATCGGCGAGGTGACCGATCGTGCCGTGGTCGCCGCCTTGGCCGCCCTGCCGAGCGGCATCCGGCTCGACCTCGGTGGCGACTCGGCGCAGGCCGACGAGATCATCGGCAGCTTCATGCGCACGCTCGGGCTGTCGCTGCTGTGCATCTTCCTCGTGCTGTACGCGCTGTTTCGCAGCCTGCAGGACACTGTGGTGGTGATCGCTGCGCTGCCCTTGTGTACGGTGGGGGCCATGCTCGGCCTGCTGGTCACGCAGGCCGACTTCGGCATGGTCTCGATGCTGGGCATCATCTTCCTGCTCGGCCTGACCAACAAGAACGCGATCCTGATCGTCGACTGCATCAAGCAACTGCGCGCCAGCGGCCTGCCGCGCCGCGACGCCATCCTGCAAGCCGCACCGATCCGCCTGCGCCCGATCCTGATGACCACGGCCGCCACCGTGCTCGGCATGCTGCCGCTGGCCCTGGGCTTTGGCGCCGGATCGGAACTGCGCATCCCGATGGCGATTGCCATCATGGGTGGCCTCATCACCTCGACCCTGCTGAGCCTGCTCGTGGTGCCGGTGGTCTACGACAGTCTGGCGACGTGAGCGGCCAAGCCAAAGCGGCAAGCCGCGGCCGAACGAGTATGCTTTCGACTGGTGGGCGTTTGCTGACGCAGTCACGCTGCGATCCATCGCACGCGACGTACGCGTACAGCCCAAATCCTCGGGCAGCATGAATGGAGCACAACATGGGCATTCCGACCGCAGTGGTGGTGGGCGTGGGCGCGGAGCGCGGCATTGGCGCTGCGGTGTGCCGGCGCTTTGCCACCGGTGGTTACCACGTGCTCGTCGCGGGCCGCACCGCAGCGAAAATCGAGCAGGTGGCCAGCCGCATCGGCTCGCGGGGCGGCAGTGCCGAGGCCATCGTGGTCGACACGACGTCGGAGGCCGATGTCCTGCGGCTGTTCGACCGTGCCATGGCGCCCGGTGAGGGTCGCGAGCCGGCCGACGTGGTCGTCTTCAATGCCGGCAACAACCAGATCATCGACTTCCGATCGCTCTCGGCCGAACAGTTCGAAAGTTTCTGGCGGGTCGGCTGTTTCGGCGGCTTCCTCGTCGGGCGCGAAGCGGCGCGGCGGCTGGCGCCACTGGGGCGCGGCACGGTCATCTTCACCGGTGCGTCGGGCAGCCTGCGGGGCAAGGCGGGATTCGCGCATTTCGCGGCCGCGAAAGCCGGGCTGCGCATGATTTCGCAAAGCATGGCGCGCGAATTCGGCCCGCAGGGCCTGCACGTGGCTCACGTGCTGATCGACGGCGGCGTCAATGGCGACCGGCTGCGTCAGTTGATCCCAGGCATGGTCGAGCAGCGCGGCGAAGACGGCCTGCTCGATGTCGATGCGATTGCCGAAACCTACTGGCACCTGCATCAGCAGGCTCGGTCGGCATGGGCGCAGGAAATCGATCTGCGTCCTTACAAGGAGTTGTTCTGATGCGCCGCGTCAACAGCGCGCGTACAAAGACAGACTTTCACGCGTCGGCCAGCGCGTTCCGGCCGTCGTTCAGACCGGCCGCATCTGTCACGGCATGTTCTTGAGCGCCACCCTCACCCTTCACACCCAGGAGACCACGATGAAACTGCTCAATTCCTTCGGTCCGAATCCGCGCATGGTGCGCATGTTCATGCTCGAGAAAAACATCGAGTTGCCCTTCGAGAACGTTGACATCCTCGCGGGCGAAAGCCGCAAGAGCCCGTACCTCGAGAAGAACCCCGTTGGTCAAACGCCCAGCCTCCAACTTGATGATGGACGCGTCATTGCCGAGACCGTCGTCATCTGCGAATACCTGGAGGAACAGCACCCCACACCCGCGCTGTTCGGCACCAACGCGGAGGAGCGCGCCGAGGCGCGCATGGCCCTGCGGCGCATTGAACTCAATGCCACCGAGTACCTGTACAACGGCTTTCGCTTCGGCGTTGGCCTCGCGATGTTCAAAGACCGCGTTCGCTGCCTGCCCGACGCCGCCGAAGGCATGCAAGCCAAGGGCTCCGATGGACTGCAACTGGCCGATACGCTGCTCAAGGGCAAGACGTTCCTGTGCGGCAACCGCCTCACCATTGGCGACCTGGTGCTGTACTGCTGCATCGACTTCTGTGCCTCAGCAGGTTTCAAGGTCTCCCCCGACCTCACCCATCTGCATGCCTGGCTGGAACGGGTCAGCGGCCGACCGAGCGCCACCGCCTCGCTCTCGGCCAACTGGAGCGAGGTCGGCTTGCGCGGCTAGACCGCAAGCTGGAGGGCTGAGCTCGAACACAACCCCCCAAGAACAACGCCACCGCAAAGGGTGGCGTTGTTCACGATCTGGCGGAGCCGGAGGGATTCGAACCCTCGATGCAGGTTTTGCCCACATACTCCCTTAGCAGGGGAGCACCTTCGGCCACTCGGTCACAGCTCCGCAGAAACAAAGTCGATTCTAACTGCCGCCATGCGGGCAGCGGGCAGCGGGCATCAGGCCGGTGCCTGCTCCAAGTCGAATGCCTTGTGCAGCGCGCGCACCGCCAGCTCCATGTATTTTTCGTCGATGACGACGCTGGTCTTGATCTCGCTGGTGGTGATCATCTGGATGTTGATGCCCTCGTCGCTGAGGGTGCTGAACATCTTGCTGGCCACGCCCACGTGCGAGCGCATGCCGATGCCGACGATGCTGACCTTGCAGATCTTGGCGTCGCCCGACAGCGTGGCACCGCCGGTCTTCGGCAGCACCGTCGCCTGCAACAAATCCATCGTGCGGGCGTAGTCGTTGCGGTGCACGGTGAACGAGAAATCGGTCTTGCCATCGTGCGACATGTTCTGGATGATCACATCCACATCGATGTTGGCCTCGGCCACCGGACCGAGGATCTGGAAGGCGATGCCTGGCTTGTCCGGCACGCCGATCAGGCTGATCTTGGCTTCGTCGCGGTTGAAGGCGATGCCCGCCACAATGGCTTGTTCCATTTTTTCGTCCTCTTCGAAAGTGATCAGCGTGCCCGAGGTCGCCTCTTCGGCGATGGTGATGTCCCACGGCGTGAAGCTGGAGAGCACGCGCAGCGGCACGCGGTACTTGCCAGCGAATTCGACCGAGCGGATCTGCAGCACCTTGGAGCCGAGGCTCGCCATCTCCAGCATCTCTTCGAAGCTGATGGTCTGCAGCCGGCGCGCTTCGGGCACGATGCGCGGGTCGGTGGTGTAAACACCGTCGACGTCGGTGTAGATCAGGCATTCGTCGGCCTTCAGCGCGGCCGCCACGGCCACCGCCGAGGTGTCTGATCCGCCGCGGCCCAGCGTGGTGATGTTGCCAAGATCGTCAACACCTTGGAAACCGGTGATCACCACCACCTTGCCGGCCGCCAGATCGGCGCGCACTCGCTGGTCGTCGATGCTCTGGATGCGCGCCTTGGTGTAGGCCGAATCGGTCTTGATGGGTACTTGCCAGCCGGCGTAGCTGACCGATTGCATGCCCTCTGCTTGCAAGGCGATGGCGAGCAGGCCGACCGACACCTGCTCACCGGTCGCGGCGATCAGATCGAGCTCGCGCATCAGCTCGGGGGAACTGCGCTCGGGCGACAGCTCTTTCGCCAGACCGAGCAGGCGATTCGTCTCGCCGCTCATCGCCGACGGCACCACGACCATCTGGTGACCGGCGCGCGCCCATTTGGCCACGCGCTTGGCCACATTGCGGATGCGCTCGGTCGAGCCCATCGAGGTGCCGCCGTATTTGTGTACTGTCAGGGCCATGGATTCAGTGCATCGCAGCGGTGCATTTGCTGCTGCTGAGTTCGGGAAAGCCCTCTAGTTTACAAGGGCTGGTTCGCTGCCTGGAGGTAGCACATCACACGGGCTCGGACGGCTCCCAACGCATCGTCACTTGCGGCTGCCCGGGTAAGCCGATCACCCGTGCATCGAGGCCCAGACCGGGCACGAAGACCAGTTGACCACCGCTGTACACCAGCGGGCCTGCGCGCTGCCAGGCGGGCAGCTCAGCCATCTGGAACTGCTTCTTCAGGCTGCGCGCCGGGCGCCCGATCCCAGCCTGAAAACGCTCGCCGCCCGATCGTTCACGCAACTCGACCTGCGCCAGCCAGGCCAGCGGCACACCACCTTCCGTCACCCGCATGACTCGCAAAGTGCCGCCCCAGCCGGGCAGGCGGTAGCCCCCGGCGCGGCGGATGCTCAGCGTCGATTCACGAGCCACCGCGGGCTCAACCACCACCCCCGACATCTGCCACGTCAGCTGTCCTCGGTAGCGGCGCAGCTGGCCACCGGCCAGCGGCCAGCTGGCCGCACCAGCGCCGAACAGTTCGTCATTCAGGCGAGTGATCAGCGCGGCGGGTGGTGCCGCGCCCGTTTGACGGCGCAGCCAGGCGCGCAAGGCATAGCCCCGGCGCGCAGCCGACAGTGCCTGCAAGCCGGCGAGCGTCAGTCCAGCGTCGCCAGCGATCTTCGACAGGTCGTCAGCCGCCACTTCGTCCAGGCAGGCGGTCGCCTGCTGCGCCCAGGTGGCGGCGGTGGCGATGGCGAGTTCGGCATCAGGGAAGGCCTGCGCCAGCGCCGGCCAGACGCGGTGCCGCAGCCGGTTGCGCGCGTAGCGCTCGTCGGTGTTGCTGTCGTCGTCGATGCAGGTCAGACCCTGCGATTGCACATAGGCCTCGATGGCGCCGCGAGGCTGGTCCAGCCACGGGCGGGCCCAGCGCAGCCCGTCGCGCTCGATGGCGCGCGGCATGCCCGACAAGCCCGCGACGCCAGCCGAACGCAGCGCTTGCAAGATCAGGGTTTCGGCCTGATCGCGGCGGTGGTGCGCGAGCAGCACCAGCTCGGCGCCATGGCGCTGGGCCAAGCGCTTCAGCGCCGCGTAGCGCTCGCGGCGCGCCCAGGCTTCAATGCTGTCGCCTCGCGACGGCTGGCTGCGCAAGCGCTCCGCCGTGAACGTCAGCGGCAGGCCATCGGCGGCCCAACGCTCGCTTTGATGGCGACAGTGGCGCTCCCATTCATTGGCGTGCGCACTGAGGCGATGGTTGACGTGCAGGGCGACAACCGCCACGCCAAGCTCACGCGCTGTGACCAGCGTGGCATGCAGCAAAGCGGTGGAATCGCGACCGCCGCTGTAAGCCACCGCCACACGTGGGCATGCAGACGACAGTGCTGGCGTAGACGTCATGCGCCAACGCCTCGCAGGTTCAACGGTCGGTGGTGTCGGTGAACCGGCCGTAGGTCTGCAGCCGCTCGTAGCGGCGTTGCAGCAACTCCTTCGGCTTGAGGTCGCTGACCTGGCGCAGCGCATCGTTCAAGGCGCGCTTGAGCTGGGTCGCCATCGCCTTGATGTCGCGGTGGCCACCACCGACGGGCTCGTTGACGATTTTGTCGACCAACCCCAGTGCCTTCAAACGGTGCGCGGTGATGCCCAGCGCCTCGGCCGCGTCTGACGAACGCGCGGCGGTCTTCCACAGGATCGACGCGCACCCTTCGGGCGAGATCACCGAGTAGATCGAGTACTGCAACATCAACAACTGGTCGCCGACGCTGAGCGCCAACGCCCCGCCCGAGCCGCCCTCGCCGATGATGGTGACGATGATCGGCACCTCGAGTTGCGCCATCTCGAAGATGTTGCGGCCGATCGCTTCCGACTGCCCCCGCTCCTCGGCGCCGATGCCGGGGTAGGCGCCAGGGGTGTCGACAAAGCTGAAGATGGGCAGGCTGAATTTTTCAGCCAGCTTCATCAGTCGCAGCGCTTTGCGGTAGCCCTCGGGGCGGGACATGCCGAAATTGCGCACGCCGCGCTCGCGGGTGTCGCGGCCTTTCTGATGGCCGATCACCATGCAGGCCTGACCGTTGAAACGCGCCAGGCCACCGACGATGGACTGGTCGTCAGCGAAGTGCCGGTCGCCGTGCAGTTCGTGGAAGTCGGTGAAGATTTCACTGACGTAGTCCAGCGTGTACGGCCGCTGCGGGTGACGGGCAATCTGCGTCACCTGCCACGGCGTCAGGCTGGCATAGATGTCCTTGGTGAGCTGCTGACTTTTCTTGCTGAGGCGGTCGATCTCTTCGGAGATGTCGACCGCCGATTCGTTCTGCACATAGCGCAGTTCGTCGATCTTCGTTTCGAGATCAGCCACCGGCTGCTCGAATTCGAGAAAGTGTCTTTTGACCATCGCTAGGCTGACTCGCTGTATCGGACGGCATCCGGTGCCGAACGGCTCAATAGTCTACCGGCACCGGGTAGAGGCTGCGCCAGATGTACCAGGTGGCGACCGACCGAAATGGCGCCCACGCCTCGCCCACCTCACGGGCCTCGGCACGCGATACCGGTTCACCGCTGAAGTAGTTGACGCTGATGCCCTTGATCAACCCGGCATCGTCCAGGGGCAGCACGTTGGGCCGAGCCAAGTGAAACATCAGGAACATCTCGGCCGTCCAGCGGCCGATGCCACGAATAGCGACCAGTTCGTCGATGATGGCTTCGTCGTCCATGTCAGCCCACTGCTGTTCGTGGGCGGAGCCGGCCGCGAAATGACGCGCCAGGTCGTTCAGGTACTCGACCTTGCGTGCTGACAAGCCCGCCGCACGCATGTCTGGCGGTTTCAGCTTCAACACAGCCGCCGGGCGCACATGCTCACCTCCCCCGGGCACTGATGCCACGAACCTGTCCCACACGGTTTGGGCGGCCTTCACCGAGATCTGTTGGCCGACGATGGACCGGGCCAGTGTGGTGAAGGCATCGCCCCGCCCGCGCAGATGGCTGCCTGCGCATTGCGGGATCAGCTTGCGCATCACCCGGTCGCGCTTGGCAAGGTGCTTGCACGCGTCTTCCCAGTAGGCCGGTGGCGTGGCGGCGGCTGCGGTCAAGTCTTGACCCAGGTGGTGCCGTGGGGAGAGTCTTGCAGCACGATGGACTGCGCGGCGAGCTCCTGGCGGATCTGATCGGCGCGAGCGAAATTGCGCGCCGCCTTCGCCGCCTGACGCTCGGCGATCAGGGCGTCGATGCGTGATGCGTCCAAACCGCTGCCGGCCTGCAGGAAGCTCTGCGCAGGCTGCTGCAGCAAGCCGAGAATCGCGCCCAGCGATTTCAGCAGCCGCACCGCCTGTGGCGAGCCCGTGCGATTGACCTCGCCGGCCAGATCGAACAGCACCG
This sequence comes from Rhizobacter sp., assembly GCA_021732645.1. Classification (GTDB taxonomy): domain Bacteria; phylum Pseudomonadota; class Gammaproteobacteria; order Burkholderiales; family Burkholderiaceae_C; genus PBB1. Next base: position 9,038 of record JAKFUQ010000174.1, read on the forward strand.
CGACGGCACCGGGTGTGTTGAAGTCCTCGTTCATCTCGGCGCGAAAGGTGGCGGCCTGCGGTTGCGTCCAGTCGATCGCGCCAGCGCTAACTTCAGCGGCATCGGGGCGGGCCAGCGCGGTGTAGATCCGCCGCAGCGCATGCCGCGCATCGTCGAGGTTGGCGTCACTGAAGTTGAACGGGCTGCGGTAGTGGGTGCGCAGCATGAAAAAGCGCACCGTCTCACCGTCGTAGCGCTGGAGCACGTCGCGGATGGTGAAAAAGTTGCCCAGCGACTTCGACATCTTCTCGTTGTCGACGTTGAGGAAGCCGTTGTGCATCCAGACGTTGACGTATTTGTGGCCGGAGGCGCCTTCGCTCTGCGCGATCTCGTTCTCGTGGTGCGGGAACTGCAAATCGAGGCCGCCGCCGTGGATGTCGAAATGCTCACCGAGCAGCGCGCAGCTCATCGCCGAACACTCGATGTGCCAGCCGGGGCGGCCCAGTCCGAACGGGCTCTCCCACTTCGCGTCGGCCGGTTCGCTGGCCTTGGCCGACTTCCACAGCACGAAGTCCAGCGGATCATCCTTGCCGTCGAGCACGGCCACGCGCTCACCCGCGCGCAGCTGATCGATCGACTTGCCGGACAAGCGGCCGTAGGCGGGGAACTTGCGCACTGCGTAGTTCACGTCGCCATTGGGCGATCGGTAGGCCAGGCCTTTTTCTTCCAGCGTGCCGATCAGCTTCAGCATCGCGGGCACGTGCTCCGTGGCGCGCGGCTCGTGCGTGGGCGGCAGGATGCCGAGGGCGGCCACATCCTGGTGCATCGCCACAGTCATCTCGTCGGTCAGCTGGCGGATCGGGATGTTGCGCTCGACAGCGCGCTTGATGATCTTGTCGTCGATGTCGGTGATGTTGCGCACATAGGTGATGTCGTAACCCAGCTCGCGCAGCCAGCGGCAGGTCACATCGAAGGCCATCATGAAACGCGCATGACCGACGTGGCACAGGTCGTAGATCGTCATGCCGCAGACATACATCCGCACTCGGTGGGCATCGATCGGGGTGAACACCTCTGTCTCGCGGGACAGGGAATTGAAGATGCGCAAGGTCATGGGCAGGGTCGCAAGGATCGCGGCATCGCAGCGCGCCGCGTCGAATTACCTGGAGAAACAGGAGAGCAAGCTGGAATTGTGCCGCCTCACCGCGCAGCTTCGGTGCAGCCTCCGAATCGGTCGAGATCTGCCAGTGCCGCCGCACCTACAATCAAAAGATTCTTCAGTGTAGCGGCGTGTTTGCGCTCGAAGCACTGTCTCGCGCACCTCACACGCATCACCGTTCCACGCCAGCCCCTGTACCCATGCCATTCGTTCGATGCCTGCAACTCGCTTTCGCAGCGATGACCCTGTTGCTGTCGGCAGGCACGTCACACGCTGTCGATGACGCGGCCGGCGTCACCCAGCTGTTTCGCTCCGGCCAGCAGACCGAGGCCCTCGCGCAGCTTGATGCCTTGCTTGCCACCCGCGCAGACCGCCCCGATCTGCGCATGCTCAAAGGCATTTTTCTGGTGGATGCGCGCCGTGCTGATGAGGCACTGGTCGTGTTTCAGCAGCTCACCGAAGACTTTCCCGACGTGCCCGAGCCCTACAACAATCTGGCCGTGCTGCACGCAGCGCGCGGCGATTTCGACAAGGCCCGCTTGGCGCTCGAAGGTGCGCTGCGCGCTAACCCGGGCTTCGCCACCGCGCACCAGAACCTCGGCGATGTGTATGCACAACTGGCCCAGTTGGCCTATCAGCGCGCGCTGAAGGCTGACCCCACCCTCGCCGACATCCCACCGCGGCTGACTCTGTTGCGCAAGTTGACCGATCCTGCGGCTCGCGCGTCGCAGCCCGGACCCTGATCACCGCCTACTCGGAGAGCCGTTCCATGCGTTCCAGATTTCTCGTTGGCATCGTCGCTGCGGCCTGCGTGGCAGCAGCCGCCCCCTGGGCTCATGCCCAGAAGGTCACATTCGCCACCAGCGCCGGTGACATCGTCGTCGAGCTCAACGCTGCAAAGGCACCGAAGTCGGTCGCCAACTTCCTGGAGTATGTGAAGGCCGGGCACTACGAGGGCACGGTGTTCCATCGGGTGATCGAGAACTTCATGATCCAGGGCGGCGGCTTCTCCGCCGATCTGAAAGAACGGGCCACCCGCGCGCCGATCCCGCTGGAGTCGCGCAACGGCCTCAGCAACAGCCGTGGCACGGTGGCGATGGCGCGCACCTCCAACCCCAATTCAGCGACTGCCCAGTTCTTCATCAACGTTCAGGACAACACCTTTCTGGATGCGCCCATATCGCCAGACGGTAACGGCTACGCGGTGTTCGGTACCGTCGTTTCCGGCATGGACGTGGTCGACCGCATCCGTGTGGTGCAAACAGGCAACCGCGGGCCGTACCAGAACGTGCCGCTGCAGCCGGTGACCATCACCAAAGCCACCGTCGCGCCCTGAGCGCGCGTTCGACATCGATACTCCAACCCACTCGACCCCCACCATGGCAACCCAAGTTGAACTGCACACCTCGCACGGCCTGATCCTGATCGAGCTCGACGACGTGAAGGCGCCCATCAGCGCCGCGAATTTCCTCGCTTACGTGCGCAAAGGCCACTACGACGGCACCATCTTTCACCGCGTCATCAAGGGCTTCATGATTCAGGGCGGCGGCTTCGATGTGGGCATGAACCAGAAGGCGGTCGACCCGCCCATCAAGAATGAGGCGGGCAACGGCCTGAAGAACCAGCGCTACACGCTGGCGATGGCACGCACCTCCGACCCGCACTCGGCCACGGGCCAGTTCTTCATCAATGCCAGCAACAACGAGTTTTTGAATTTCAAGGCGGAAACCTCCAGTGGCTGGGGTTATGCGGTCTTCGGCAAGGTGGTCGCGGGCACCGAGGTGGCCGACGCCATCGAAGGCGTAAAGACGGGCCGCAAGGGCCACCACGACGACGTGCCGAACGACGATGTGGTGATCATCAAGGCCGTGGTGGTCTGAACCCGTGACGACAGCCGGCCCGCTTGCGTTGCCCACCTTCTGGGAGATGCAGGCAACGGCCGAGTGGCGCGCGATCGACTTCATCAGCGATCTGCACCTGGCCGAAGACACGCCGCGCACCTTCGACGCCTTCGCGGGTTACCTGCGACAGACCCGCGCCGCTGCCGTGTTCATCCTCGGCGACCTGTTCGAAGTGTGGGTCGGCGACGACGCTCGGCACGAGGGTTTCGAGGCCCGCTGCGCCGAGGTGCTGTGCGAAGCCTCGACGCACTGCGCGTTGGGCTTCATGGTCGGCAACCGCGACTTTCTGGTCGGCGCCGACATGCTCAAGGCCTGCGGCGTGCTGGCGCTGGCCGACCCGACCGTGATGATGGCCTTCGGTGAGCGCGTGATGCTCACCCACGGTGACGCGCTTTGCTTGGCCGATGTGCCTTACCAGCGCTTTCGCGCCATGGTGCGCAACCCGGCCTGGCGCCGCGATTTCCTGGCACGCCCGTTGGCCGAGCGACGCCGCGCCGCGCGCGAGGTACGCGACGAAAGCGAGCGCAGGCTGCGTGAGCAGTTGGCTGGCCGCGACGCCGACATCGACGTGGCCACCGCGGTGCGCTGGATGCACGAAGCCGGCGCGCCGCTGCTGATCCACGGGCACACCCACCGGCCCGGCAGCGATGGGTTGGCGCCGGGTTTCGTCCGTCATGTGCTCAGCGATTGGGACCTCGATCGAGCAGGTGCCCCACCGCGCGCCGAAGTGCTGCGATGGAGTGCGGCCGGGCTGAAGCGTTTGTCACTGGCGCAGGCCACCGAGCGCTGAGCGTGCTGGCCAGGGCGCAGGCCGCATGGCGACGCTGGCGTGAAGACCGGACTTGTCGCCTACACGCCATCCCTGAGGCGCTGTGGCAGCTGACGCTGGCGCGCTACCCCTTTCTCGGCTGGCGATCGGCCGACCAGTTGATCCGGTTGCGGCGCCTGGCCACGCTGTTCCTCGCGCGCAAGGAATTCAGCGGCGCGCATGGCATGGTGGTGACCGACGAGATGGCGGTGGCAGTCGCCGCGCAGGCCGTGCTGCCGATCCTGAACCTCGATGACGGCCTGAACCTGTACCAAGGCTTCATCGGCATCGTGATGCACAGCGATGCAGTGGTCGCCCCGCGCGAGGTCATGGACGACGACGGCGTGGTGCACGAATACGACGAGGAACTGGCAGGCGAGGCGATGCAGGACGGCCCGGTGATGCTGTCGTGGCGCGACGTGGAGGCCGCGGCTGAAGACCCAGGCCACGCCGATTGGGCCTACAACGTCACGATCCATGAATTCGCACACGTCATCGACATGGCCCATGGCGTCGCCGATGGCGTGCCGCCGCTTCCCGACCGCGCGGCACGACAACAATGGATCGGGGTGATGGAAGCGGCCTACGCCGACTTCTGCACGCAGGTCGATGCGCAGCAGCAGACGTTGATCGACCCTTACGCTGCCGACTCGATTCAGGAATTCTTCGCGGTGGCCGTGGAGACTTTCTACGTTCAGCCAGGGGAACTGCAGCGGGCCGCGCCTTCGGTGTATCAACTCCTCGTCGACTATTTTCACGAGGACCCGGCCCACCATTCGTCGCAGTGAACCAAGGGCCCATGAAAAAGCCGGGGCAGTCTGACGACTGCCCCGGCTTGTCACGCGACTCAGACTGAACGCTCAGGCGGTGGCCGATTCCGCTTTCGGCTTGTCGCTCTTCTTCGTCGGCTGGATGTCCAGCACGGTCTTGCCCTCGGCATCGACGTCCACCGTCAGACGGCCGCCATCGACCAGACGACCGAACAGCAGCTCGTCGGCCAGTGCACGACGGATGGTGTCCTGGATCAGGCGCTGCATCGGGCGTGCGCCCATCAGCGGGTCGAACCCGGTCTTGGCCAGATGCTTGCGCAATTCGTCGGTGAAGGTGACCTCGACCTTCTTCTCGGCCAGCTGCGCTTCCAACTGGAGCAAGAACTTGTCGACCACCCGCAGGATGATTTCCTGATCCAGCGCGCGGAAGCTGACCACTGCGTCGAGCCGGTTGCGGAATTCGGGGGTGAACATGCGCTTCACATCGGCCATCTCATCACCGCGTTCACGCGGATTGGTGAAGCCTATCGTCGCCTTGTTCATGGTCTCGGCACCCGCGTTGGTCGTCATCACGATCATCACGTTGCGGAAATCGGCCTTGCGCCCGTTGTTGTCGGTCAGCGTGCCGTGGTCCATCACCTGCAGCAGCACGTTGAACACGTCGGGGTGCGCCTTCTCGATCTCGTCGAGCAGCAGCACGCAATGCGGTTTCTTGGTGACCGCCTCGGTGAGCAGACCACCCTGGTCGAAACCGACATAGCCCGGAGGTGCGCCGATCAAACGGCTGACCGCGTGCCGCTCCATGT
>JAKFUQ010000105.1 GCA_021732645.1 Rhizobacter sp.
GACTTGCTTAAAGAGCCGGAGATGGCGCTGGGCAGCGCACTGACCTTTTGCGCGGCGGCGAACGTGTTGTTGGGCTCGGCTTCCTTCAGCTTCGTCACGCTGGGGGCTGGGGTCGGCGCGGGAGCGGGCGTGGGCTGCGAGGAGGGAGGCGGCGTGCCCTTGGCGGCCAACGCTGCACTCACCGCGGCGCTGGCGTTGACGATGCCTGCGCCGCAGCCCGTGCAGGGCGCCAGGAAGCCCCTTGCGCTGGATGTCAGCAGGGAGCTGATCTGGTCGGGCGTCAATGCGGGGTTGACCGACAGCATCAGGGCGGCGACACCGCTGACCACCGGCGTGGCCATCGACGTGCCCATGTACGCTGCGTAGTTGTCGGCCCCCGGCGCGGTGGCGCCGGCATTGAGCGTGGACACGAGCCCCGCACCCGAGTCGCCCCCCGGCGCCGCCACGGTGACGTTGGTGCCGAAGTTGGAGTACGACGACTTCCCGCCCGCCTTGCTGGTGGCGGCCACGGCGATGACGCCGCTGCAGTTGGCGGGCGACGTGGTGGTGGCGCTGACGTTCGAGTTGCCCGCCGCGACGATGACGGACGCCCCTCGGGCCCGTGCCGCATTGATGGCGTTTTGCGAGGTGATGTCGCAGGCGCCGCTGCCACCCAGCGACAAGTTGATGACCTGGGCCGGGTTGGGGTTCGGCGGCAGTCCGCTCACCGAGCCGCCCGCAGCCCAGACCATGGCATCGGCGATGTCCGAGGTGTAGCCACCGCAGCGGCCGAGTGCGCGCAACGGCAGGATGCGCGCGGCAAAGGCCACGCCGGTCACACCGATGCCATTGCCACCCGCTGCCGCCGCCAGGCCGGCCACGTGGGTGCCGTGCCACGAGCTGTTGCGGGCCGGGCTGCCGGTGCCGCAAGCCCCCGCCAACGCGGCATCACCGGGGTCGGCGGGGTCGGCATCGCGGCCGCCACCATCGACGGCGATGGTCGGGCTGGTGATGAAGTCGTAGCCTGGCAGCAGGTTGGCAACCAGGTCAGCGTGGGGGCGTACCCCGGTGTCGATCACCGCGATGGTCACGCCCTGGCCCGTGGCCTGGTCCCAGGCGTCTGGCGCGCCGATGCCGCCGGTCGCATCGGACAACGCCCATTGCTGCGGGTAGTAGGTGTCGTTGGGCACCACCATCGGTTGCAAGATGCGGTCGGGCTCCACGTACTCGATGGAGGCGTCGCCACTGCGCAGGCTGTAGATCAGGCTGCTGAGTTCATCGCGATTCATGCGGCGGCTGATCTGCATCACCTGGCTGCCGTTGTGCATGCGCCGCAGCGCAGCCATCCGCACGCCCTGGCGGTTGCCAGCCACGGTCGCGGCATAGCGCGAGCGCTGCGACATCGCGTTGGCGCTGCCGTTGCGGTACTTCACGATCAGGCGGTCGGTGCTGGTGAGCGACTCTGCCGTCACCGACCCGGCCGATGCCGTGGTGGCAACCGACTGTGCCTGCGATCGGTTCAGCCAAGCGTGCGCTGGGGTTGAAATGACGCCCGCCGTGGTGGCCAGGATCAGCGGTGTCGCCAGAAATTTGCGCAATGTCATGAGCTGCCTCGTGGGTGCGAGGCCGACCCGTGGTGAGGGGTCGGCAGCCCCGCTGCCATGGCGCTGCGCGCTGTAGGTCGGAGGCTTTGCGTCCCATGCTTTCGCATGGTTTGCGGGGGATTCAAAGCGAGGTTAACCGCGACCGGTGAGCCGATCCCGGTGGCGCTGCGCAGATCTGACCCGCAAGCGAGACATCCTGCTCGAATGATGTGTTGTTGGCGCGCGCACACAATTCAACGCATGAGCACCGTAGCGCCACCGACCGAGCCCGTGCCCCCCAGCGAGGCGGTGGTGACAGGGAACCCCCCTGCGCCGGTGGGCTTTGCCGAGGCGTTGCGCTTCTGGCTGAAGCTCGGGTTCGTCAGCTTCGGCGGGCCGGCCGGGCAGATTGCGATCATGCATGCCGAGTTGGTCGAGCGCCGCCGTTGGATCAGCGAGCAGCGCTTCCTGCACGCACTGAACTACTGCATGCTGCTGCCCGGCCCCGAGGCGCAGCAGTTGGCCACCTACATAGGCTGGCTGATGCACCGCACCTGGGGCGGCATCGTGGCCGGCGCCTTGTTCGTGCTGCCGTCGCTGGTCATCTTGATCGCGCTCAGCTGGATCTATCTGCGCTTTGGCGAGGTGCCGGTGGTCGCAGGCATCTTCTATGGCATCAAGCCGGCCGTGACCGCGCTGGTGGTGCATGCGGCACACCGCATCGGAGGCAGGGCACTGAAAAACGGCTGGATGTGGGCCATCGCCGCCGCGGCGTTCGTGGCGATCTTCGCGCTGCGTGTGCCGTTTCCGTTCATCGTGCTGGCGGCTGCGATGGTTGGCTACTTTGGTGCCAAGGTCGCGCCCCAGGTGTTCGCGCTCGGCGGTGGACATGGCAGCGCAAAAGCAGGCTTCGGCAAAGCGCTGATCGACGACGACACGCCCACACCCGCGCACGCGGTGTTCAAGCGCAGCCGACTTTTGACCGTGCTGGCTGTTGGCCTCGGTCTATGGCTGGCGGCCATGGCCGTGCTGATCGCGACGCATGGCGTGCAAGGCACGCTGACGCAGATGGGCTGGTTCTTTACCAAGGCCGCGCTGCTGACCTTCGGCGGCGCGTATGCGGTACTGCCGTACGTGTACCAGGGTGCGGTCGAGCAGCACCAGTGGCTCAGTGGCGCCCAGATGATCGACGGCCTGGCACTCGGTGAGACCACGCCCGGCCCGCTGATCATGGTGGTGGCCTTCGTCGGTTTCGTGGGCGGCTGGCTCAAGCCGATGTTCGGACCCGATGCGCTGTTCGCCGCTGGCGCGGTCGCGGCTGCGGTGGTGACCTTCTTCACCTTCTTGCCGTCATTCGTCTTCATCCTGGCCGGCGGCCCGCTGGTGGAGGCCACCCACGGCAAGCTCGGCTTTACCGCGCCGCTGTCGGCGATCACCGCCGCGGTGGTCGGTGTCATCCTCAATCTGGCCCTGTTCTTCGCGTACCACGTGCTGTGGCCTCAAGGCTTCGGCGGGCATTTCGACGCCATGTCGGCCGTCATCGCGCTGGCCGCTGCCATGGCACTGTTTCGCTACAGGGTGGGGGTGATGCCGCTGTTGGCCGCTTGTGCCGCCGCGGGCTTGGCAGTCACGCTGCTGGCACCCGGCTGGCGCTGAAAACACCCCGTCACGCGACAGCTTGCACCGTCGTCGCGTGCCAAGGTTTCAAACCCTGCGCGATGGGACAGTGGCCCGTTTGGCATCACGCAGCATGAAGAGGTACAGCCCTTCCACCTTCTCGCGCGCCCACGGCGTCTTGCGCAGAAATTTCAGGCTCGACGCCACGCTCGGGTCGCTGGTGAAGCAGCGCAGCGGGATGCGCTCGCCCAGGCCTGCCCAGCCGTAGTGCGCCTCCAGGGCAGTAACGATGGCTTCAAGGGTCAGGCCATGCAGCGGATTGCGCGCCTGCGGTGATGGAGGATCTGTCGAAGGGGGAAGCACCTCATGATTTTGTCACCGCGCAAATTTGATATCAGAAGTGCGCATACAACTGCGAATCGTTCGTGATTAGAATTAGGAGACTCCCAACTCGCCTGACAACCTCATGCGCCCTCGCCAGCCATCAGCAACACGCCAACGCTCCTGTGCCAACCACATCGGCTCGCCGTCGGCAGGGCACCGCAGCAACCGTCGCGCCGCCAGCGTTATCGCTGCAGCGGTGGCGGCCGCGCTGTCCACATCCGCCTGGGCGCAGGGCAGCGTCACGCTGGACAAGGTGACGGTTGAGGGTGCCAAGCGCAGCGACACCCGACCCGAGCCTGGCTACCAGGCCAAGAAAAGCAGCAGCAGCACGCGCACCGACACGCCGTTGATCGACACGCCGCAGTCGATCTCGGTGGTCACGCAAGATGTCATCAAGGACCAGTCGGTGCAAAGTCTGGCCGATGCCGTGCGCTATGTGCCGGGCATCCAGGCGGCGCAGGGCGAAGGCAACCGCGATGCACTGATTTTTCGCGGCAACATTTCGACCGGCGACTTTTTCGTCGATGGGCTGCGTGACGACGTGCAGACCTACCGCGATGTGTACAACACCGACCGCATTGAAGTGCTCAAGGGGGCCAACGGCCTGGCCTTCGGGCGCGGCGGCTCGGGCGGCGCGATCAACCGGGTGACCAAGGAAGCCGGCTGGGATCCGGTGCGCGATTTGTCACTCAGCTTTGGCTCCGACGACCACCGCCGGGTTGCCATCGACATCGGCCAAGGGTTCAACGACAGCGCCGCGTGGCGGCTCAATTCGGTGTACGAGGATTCCGATTCGTACCGCGATGGCGTCAAGCTCGAGCGCTACGGCATCAACCCGACGTTCACCTTCAAGCCCACCAGCCGCACCCGGGTGGTGGTCGGGGCGGAGTACTTCAAAGACGAGCGCATTGCCGACCGCGGCGTGCCTTCAGCCAACGGACCGGCCAACGCGGTGGTCAACCGACGCCCGTTTCGCCTCGGCGACGACGATCAGTTCTTCGGCAGCGCTGCGCTCAGCCCGACCGAAACCGAAACCTACGCTTTCAACCTGGCCATCGAGCACGCCTTCGACAACGGGCTGACGATCAAGAACCGAACCCGCTATGCCGACTACGACAAGTTCTACCAGAACGTGTTTGCCGACAGCGCGGTCGCCAACAACGGCAACTTCACGGTGCGCGGCTATGTCGACTTCACCGACCGCAAGAACACCCTCAACCAGACCGACCTGACCTACACCGCCCACTGGGGCAGCGTTGAGCACAAGCTGCTGGGCTCGTTAGAGCTGTCGCGCCAGGAAACCGACAACTCTCGCCTGTCCGCGTTCTTCAACAACGACCTCACCACCACCGGCACGCAGGTCACGCTGAATGCCAACACGGCCAGCCAGATCGGCAACATCCCGGTGACCTTCGCCGCCAACCTGGTCAATGGCAACAACGCGTTTCGCGACAACACCTCGGACGTCGATGTGATCGGCGTGACGGTGCAGGATCAAATCACCTTCAGCCCTCAATGGCAAGCGATCTTCGGCCTGCGCTACGACCACTTCAGCACCGACTTCAGGGGCCAGCGGCGCAGCGGCGCGGCGCCCACGCCGAACGCGCTGGTCTCCGAGCGCTTTGACATTTCCGACGAGTTCATTTCGCCGCGCGCCGGCCTCATCTTCAAGCCCCGGCCCGACACCTCGGTTTACGCCAGCTACAGCGTGTCTCATGTGCCGCGTGCGGGCGACCAACTGACCTCGCTGACGCTGACCAATCAGGCTTTCGACCCTGAGAAATTCATCAATGTCGAACTCGGCGCGAAGTGGGACGTAAACCCGAACTTGGCGCTCACCCTGGCCGTCTACCAACTTGATCGCGAGAAAGTGGCCATCACCAACCCGAACAACGCGAGCGAAACCATCCTCGTCGACGGGCAGGAAACGAAGGGCGTTGAGCTCACGGTGGCCGGCCAGTTGACCCCGCGCTGGAGCCTGTACGGCGGCTATGCCTATCAAGACGGCGAGGTCACCCGGCAACAGGGCGTGACTGGCCCCAATGCCGTGCTCAAGGGCGCCGAGTTGGGCCAAACACCGGCCCACACGTTTTCGCTGTGGAACCGCTACAACTTCACCAACGTGTGGGGCGCTGCTGTTGGCGTGATTGCCCGCTCGCACAGCTTTGCGCTGACGCCCACCGCCACGCAGAGCACCCGCCTGCCGGGCTACGCGCGCCTTGATGCAGCGCTCTACGCCCAGTTCACGCCGAACATTCGCTTGCAAGTGAACCTGGAAAACCTGACCGGCCGCGACTACGCGCTGTTCGCGCACAACAACAACAACATCACCCCAGGCTCACCGTTCGCCGGCCGTGCCACGCTGATCTACAGCTTCTGAGCGCTGCTCAGCCGACCGAAGTGGGTTTGGCTGGCACCGACTCGGTGGGCATGTGCTGCTCGACGGCGTCCAGCACCGCCTCCGGTTCGGCTGATTCGGCATCGGTCTCGTTGTCGAGTTGACGGCGCAGCCGGTCGGTGTCGAGGTCACCGGTCCACTTCGCCACCACCAGCGTCGCGACGCCGTTGCCGACCAGGTTGGTCAGCGCGCGCGCTTCCGACATGAAGCGGTCGATGCCGAGGATGAGCGCCAGCCCCGCCACCGGCACATCGCCGACCGCCGAGAGCGTCGCTGCCAGCACGATGAAGCCGCTGCCGGTGATGCCGGCCGCGCCTTTCGAGGTCAGCAGCAGCACCAGCAGCAAGGTGATCTGCTGGGTCAGGCTCATCGGCGTGTTGGTCGCCTGGGCGATGAACACCGCCGCCATCGTCAGGTAGATCGAGGTGCCGTCGAGGTTGAAGGAATAGCCGGTGGGAATCACCAGCCCGACCACCGACTTCTTCGCGCCCAGGTTCTCCAGCTTGACCATCATGCGTGGCAGCACGGTTTCGCTCGATGAGGTGCCGAGCACGATCAGCAGCTCTTCCTTGATGTAGCGGATGAACTTCCAGATCGAGAAACCGTGAGCGCGCGCGATCAGCCCCAGCACGATGAAGATGAAGAGCACGCAGGTGGCGTAGAAAGTCGCCATCAGCGCACCCAGCGACACCAGCGAGCCGACGCCGTACTTGCCAATGGTGAAGGCCATCGCGCCGAAGGCACCGATCGGCGCCACTTTCATGATGATGCCGACGATGCCGAACAGCACGTGCGAGGTTTTCTCGATCACATCGAACACCAGCGTGCCGCGCCCGCCGAACTGGTGCAGCGCGAAACCGAACATCACCGCGAACAGCAGCACCTGCAGGATTTCACCCTTGGCGAAGGCATCGACCACCGTGTTCGGGATGATGTTGAGCAAGAAATCGGTGGTGCTTTGCATCTTGCCCGGCGCGGTGTAGGCGGCGATGCCTTGGGTATCGAGCGTGCTGGCGTCGACGTTCATGCCGACCCCCGGCTTCACCAGGTTGATGATGACCAGCCCGATCACCAGCGCAAGCGTGCTGACGACCTCGAAGTACAGCAGCGCCAGCCCACCGGTCTTGCCGACCTTCTTCATGTCCTCCATGCCGGCGATGCCGACCACCACGGTGCAGAAGATGATCGGCGCGATGATCATCTTGATGAGCTTGATGAAGCCGTCGCCCAGCGGCTTCATCGCCGCACCGGTCTGCGGGTAGAAGTGCCCGAGCAGCACGCCGATGACGATGGCGGTGATGACCTGGAAGTACAACGACTTGTAGAGCGGTTGCTGGGGCATGCGGGTGTTCTCGGGCTGGCGACGCGGTAGTGTCACCGCAGCATCGGGCGTCGGCCGCGCTGCCTGCTCGCCGCCGTCTGGTTGCTTGAACGCGCGGCATTGGTATCGTCATGGACTCGCTGCCGCTTGTCGGCCTGTAGCCTCGATGCCCTTACCGACCCTAGCCTTTGCCGACTGGCAACAGACGCATCGCCTGCGGCGCGTGAGCGTGGTTCAGCGGGCCGTGCCCGGCACCGGTGTGCACCGCCGCGCCGCTGGCGATCGCTGCCAACACATAGCGCCGCGCTTCGGTGATCGCCTGTGGCAGGCCCAGCCCCAGTGCCAGATGCGCCGCGATCGCCGACGACAGCGTGCAGCCGGTGCCGTGGACGTTGCGGCTGGCAATGCGCGGCGATGCCCAGCGTTGCGTATGGCCGTCGCCAGTGGCCAGCACATCGACCACTTCGTCGGCCACCAAGTGCCCGCCCTTGAGCAGCACCGCTGGGGCGCCGAGCGCCAGCAGCTCGCGTGTGGCGGCGTCGAACTCACTGGCTTGGGTGATCGGGCGGCCGAGCAGCAGCGCCGCTTCGTCCAGGTTCGGCGTGATCAGCGTGGCACGGTGAAACAGCTCGGCCACCAGCACCTGCACCGTTTCCTGCGCCATCAGCCGGTCGCCGCTGGTGGCCACCATCACCGGGTCGAGCACCACGTGGGCGATGCGGTAGTCGTCCAGTGCCTGCGCCACCACGCCGACCGCTTCGGGCGAGTGCAGCATGCCGATCTTGATCGCGTCGGCGCCGATGTCGTCGAGCAGCGCGCAGATCTGCGCGCGCAGCACGGCGGCCGGCACGTTGTGGATCGCGCTGACGCCCAATGTGTTCTGCGCGGTGATCGCGGTGATGGCCGTCATGCCATAGCAGCCGAGCGCGCTGAAGGTTTTCAGATCGGCCTGGATGCCGGCGCCGCCGCCGCTGTCGGAGCCGGCGATAGCCAGTACGCGGGCATAGCGAAAGCCGGGGGGCAGGGCGGCGGTGTCGGCGGCTTTGTTGTCCGCTTTGTTGTGGTCACGCATGTCGAAAATTATGCGGGGCGCTGACATGAACCGCCGCACCGATCGCACGGTGGTGCTGGGCGCCGGCCTGATGGGCCGCTTGCTCGCCTGCGAGCTGGCGCGGGTGGGTCACACCGTCGATCTCTACGACGCCAGCGCATCCGAGGCGCCCGCGTCTGCTGCTCACGTCGCTGCGGCGATGCTGGCGCCTTTGGCCGAATCGGCGGTGACCGAACTCGGTGTCGTGCGCATGGGCTGCCATGCGCTGGTGCGCTGGCCCGAGCTAATCCTGACGCTGGGCGCGCCGGTGTTCTTCCAGCAGCAGGGCACGTTGGTGCTGTGGCACCGACAGGATGCGGCTGAGGCCACGCGCTTCCAGCAGCAACTGGCGGCTACGGCACGCGCGATGCCGCAACTGCCCTCGGCCGAAGCCCTCGATACCCGTGCGGTCGCCCGGCTGGAGCCGGCCATCGGCGAGCGCTTTGCGCAGGGTCTGTACCTGCCCGGTGAAGGCCAGCTCGACAACCGCGAGTTGCTGGCGGCACTGCTGCATCGTTTGCAGACCCTTGATGTGGCGCTGCACTGGAACAGCCCGCGCTCGCCGGCCGACTTCGATGGTCACGCCGGTTGGCTGTTCGACTGCCGCGGCCTGGGTGCGCGCAGCGACTGGCAGGCCTTGCGTGGCGTGCGCGGTGAGGTGATCCGTGTGCATGCGCCCGAGGTAGCACTGACACGGCCGACGCGGCTGCTGCACCCGCGCTACCCGCTGTACATCGCGCCGAAACCGGGCGGCGTGTTCGTCATCGGCGCGACCGAGATCGAGTCCGACGACCTGTCGCCCGCCAGCGTGCGATCGACGCTCGAACTGCTGAGCGCGGCCTACACCGTGCACCCCGGCTTCGCCGAGGCGCGGGTGATCGAGATGGCCGCACAGTGCCGGCCCACGCTGCGCGACAACCTGCCCGCGCTACGCTGGCTGGGCCCGCGCCGGCTGCAGATCAACGGCCTGTACCGCCACGGTTACCTGATCGCGCCGGCGATGCTCGATGCGGTGATGCAATGCGTGGACAGTGGCCACAGCGCGCTGGCCGAGCAGTTTGCGCTGCGCGTCGAATCGGTGGCGGGTGCTGCGCCATGAAAATCCACATCAACAGCCAGGCGCACGAGCTGCCCGCCGGTGCCACACTGGCGGATGCGATCGCCGTCCTGCAACCCACGCCGCCGTTTGCCGCAGCCGTCAACATGAGCTTCGTGCCGAACACGCGCTACCGCGACACGCCGCTGACCGACGGTGACCGCATCGACGTGATTGCGCCGGTCACCGGCGGCTGAAGTCTGGCTCTATCCCATGAACACGATGTCCGACCTTCCGACAAACACAGCCCATGCGGCAGCCGACCCACTGGTGCTCTACGGCCAGACCTTCGCCAGCCGGCTGATGCTCGGCACCTCGCGCTACCCGTCGCCTCAGGTGCTGGAAGACGCGGTGCGGCGCGCGCGGCCTGCCATGCTGACCGCATCACTGCGCCGCCAGGGCGCGTCGAACGCCGATGCCGGCAATGCCTTCTGGAAGTTGCTGCAGACGCTGGGCGTGCCGGTGCTGCCGAACACCGCCGGCTGCCACGGCATCCAGGAGGTCATCACCACCGCACAAATGGCGCGCGAGGTGTTCGGCACCCCGTGGCTGAAGCTCGAACTGATCGGCGACGACTACACGCTGCAGCCCGACACGCTGAAGCTCGTCGAAGCCGCCGAGTGGCTGATCAAGGACGGCTTCCAGGTGCTGCCCTATTGCACCGAAGACCTGGTACTCTGCCAGCGGCTGGTCGATGTGGGCTGCCAGGCGGTGATGCCCTGGGCCGCGCCGATCGGCACCGGGCGCGGCCCGGTCAACCCGTATGCGATGCAGTTGCTGCGTGAGCGGCTGGGCGTGCCGATGATCGTCGACGCCGGGCTGGGCCGACCCTCGCATGCGTGCCAAGTGATGGAGTGGGGCTACGACGGTGTGCTGCTGAACACCGCGGTGGCGTTGGCGCAGGACCCGGTGGGCATGGCCGGCGCGTTCGCCGATGCGGTGCAGGCGGGTCGCAGCGCGTATCGCTGCGGTGCGATGAGTGAGCAGCAGGCGGCTCAGCCCAGCACGCCCGTGCTGGGCACGCCGTTCTGGCACCACGAATGAGTGCGTCGGTCGATGCGATGGCGCAGGCCATCGCCCTGGCGCACCGCGCGTCCGTCGGGCTGCCGATCTCCGACGAATCGCCCGCGCAGTACCACCACGCCGAGCACGCCTACCGCGCCGCCAAGCAGGCGGCGCGTGCGCTCGGGTTCATCGAGGCCGATGCCGAATGCGTCGCACTGGCGTGGCGGGCGCGCACCGAGCGCACCGGCGAGTTCGATGCCGGTACCTGGCCTGATGTGACTGTCGATTTCGGCCTGGCGCCCCACCCGCGACGCGACGCGTTCGCGCCATGCCCGAAGTCGCTCGGCCTGTACGCGGTGCTGCCCGATGCCGCCTGGGTCGGCCGCATGGCGCAGGCGGGCGTGCCCACGGTGCAGCTGCGCTTCAAGTCCGACGACGCGGCGGCCGTGCAGCGCGAGGTCGACATCGCGGTCGACGCGGTGCGCGGCACCGGCGCACGGCTGTTCATCAACGACCACTGGGAGGCGGCGATCCGTGCCGGCGCCTATGGCGTGCACCTCGGCCAGGAGGACATCGCCGCCGCCGACCTGAGCGCGATCCGCAGCGAAGGCCTGCGCCTGGGGCTGAGCAGCCACGGCTACGCCGAGATGCTGCGTGTTGATCGCCTGAACCCGAGCTACATCGCGATGGGCGCGGTGTACCCGACCAACCTGAAGGTGATGCCCAGCGTGCCCCAGGGCCCCGGCCGCCTCGCCGCCTATGCGCGCTTGATGCACAACCACGCGCTGGTGGCGATCGGTGGCATCGACGAAGCGCGGCTGCCCGAGGTGCTGGCCAGCGGCGTGGGCTCGGTGGCGGTGGTGCGGGCGCTGGTGACGGCGGCACAGCCCGAAGCGGTCGCGGCAAAATGGCAGGCTGTCATCGCAGCGGCCGCTGCAGCACAGGCCGTCTGACCTTTCCTGGAATCTGCATGAACACCGACACCCGCACTGAACCCACCGAACTCCCCCTCAAAGTCCTCGCCTTCGATGTCTTCGGCACTGTGGTCGATTGGCACAGCGGCATCGCCCGTGCCGTCGATGCGCTGGGCTTGTCTGTAGCTGGCGACACCTTCGCGCGCGAATGGCGTGCCGGCTATCCACCGGCGCTGGCCCGTGTCAACGCGGGCGAGCGGGGCTGGGCGCGCTTCGACGACCTGCACCTGCAGATGCTCGACGAGCTGCTGGCCCGCCACGGCATCACCCACCTCAGCGACGAGCAAAAGCGCGAGCTGAACAGCACCTGGGAGCAACTCGACCCCTGGCCCGATGCGATCGAAGGCCTGACGCGGCTGGCGCAGCAGTACACGATCTGCTCGCTGTCGAACGGCAACCTGGGCCTGCTGTTCAAGATGGCGCAGCGCGCCGGCCTGCCGTGGGACACGATCCTGTCGGCAGAAACCTTCGGCGTCTACAAGCCCGATGTGAAGCTGTACCTCGGCGTGGCCCATGTCTGCGATGTGCAGCCGCAGCAGGTGATGATGGTGGCTGCGCACCAGAACGACCTGGATGCTGCGCGCGGCTGCGGCTTGCAGACGGCCTACATTGAGCGCCCGCGCGAATTCGGGCCGAACTGCCCCAACCCCGATCGGCCTGACCCGGCAAACACCCACGTCGCCGCCAGCCTGATCGATCTGGCCACGCAGCTCGGCTGCTGACCCGCCATCTCCATGAGCCCCGCCGCGCCGCTCGCCACCGAAGACACGACCCGTGTCGACGACCTGCGCATCGGTGCGGTGCGACCGCTGATCTCTCCGGCGCTGCTGCTCGACGAACTGCCGATGCCCGCCGCGGCGCAGGCCCTGGTGTGCGAGGCGCGCGACGCGGTGGCGGCAGTGCTCAACGGTGCGGATGATCGGCTGATCGTCGTTGTCGGGCCATGCTCGATCCACGATCACGACGAGGCACTGGACTATGCCCACCGCCTGAAGGCGCTGGCCGATGAATGGCGCAGCGACCTGCTGGTGGTGATGCGGGTGTACTTCGAGAAGCCACGCACCACGGTGGGCTGGAAGGGCTACATCAACGACCCGCGGCTGGACGGCAGCTTTCGCATCAATGAAGGCCTGCGCCGCGCGCGCGCCTTGCTGCTGGACATCGCCGACATCGGCCTGCCGGCGGGCACCGAATACCTGGATCTGCTGAGCCCGCAATACATCTCCGATCTGGTGTCCTGGGGTGCGATCGGCGCGCGCACCACCGAGAGCCAGACGCACCGGCAACTGGCCTCGGGCCTGTCTTGCCCGGTGGGCTTCAAGAACGGCACCGATGGCGGCGTGCGCATGGCCGCCGACGCGGTGGTGGCTGCGCGCGCGTCGCATGCCTTCATGGGCATGACGAAGATGGGTCAGGCCGCCATCTTCGAGACCCGCGGCAACGCCGACTGCCATGTGATCTTGCGTGGCGGCAAGAAGCCCAACTACCACGCGTCCGATGTGGCAGCCGCCTGCGAGGTGCTGCGCGCGGCGGGCCTGCGCGAACAGGTGATGATCGATTTCTCGCACGCCAATTCCGAGAAGCGCCACCAGCGGCAGACCGATGTGGCGCAGGACGTGGCGGCGCAGATGGCCGCCGGTGAAAAACGCATCACCGGCGTGATGATCGAAAGCCACCTGGAAGCCGGGCGGCAGGACCTGATCCCGGGTCAGCCACTGGCCCGCGGTGTCTCGATCACCGATGCCTGTCTGGGCTGGACCGACACCGAGCCACTGCTGCGTCTGCTGGCGCACGCAGTGCAAGGCCGCCGTGGCGCGGTTGCGGCGGGCACCAGCCGTTGAGTTCACGGCGCGGTATTGCGACCGATTGCGCAGCGCGTGCGCAAACACCCCATTCCGGCGCGCAACAGCCCGTTATACTCAACGGCTGTTCCTCGATAGCTCAGTCGGTAGAGCGCCGGACTGTTAATCCGTAGGTCCCTGGTTCGAGCCCAGGTCGGGGAGCCAAGAATGACGGGGGTTAGCTGGTGAATGCCAGCTAACCCCTTTGTCTTTTCTGAGACCCGTGTCCTGTTCGTGTCCGAAATTTCCGGCGCAGGTCGGATGTGTCCTGCGCGCAACGAGCGGCGACTGGAAGTGCCTCGGCTGCTGCGGACATGGCCGACCCAGGAGCATCGACACTTTTCCGCCGAAAGTCATCGCTGCTATCCACATGACTGGCACCTGGGGTTGTGCCGCATAACAGTAACCGACCTGCCTCAGTGTGAAGGGGAGCGATACGCCGATGCGAAGCGCGCGCTTCCCGCAGCGGCGCCTATCCCATCTCGGCCCAGGACCGACGCTCGGTGCCTGGAGCGCGAAGGGCAAGCGCTGACCGGCCGTCACACGCGTGAGGAGACCCCACACTCCAGTTCGCACGTGGGATGGAAGTCTTGCAGCGTCGAGACGATGGGCCTTTGACATTGACTTGATACGCAACACGACAGTCCGGCCCCGTGCAGCAGCGACTAGCCCAAATGCACCGGCGGACCATCACCGTCAACGGGATTGGCACCCGTTTTGAGCCCCTGCGCATCGAATCACCGCCGTCGTAGTTGCAGTCATCCATGTCGACGTTCTGATGGACGACGCGCCTTCGCGCAAGCGTCTCGATGCTTCCTGCAAGCGCTTCAGCCGAGGGTCGGATTCGGATTGGCGCCGGCCCTGTCCGATCACGCCGGCAAACCCATCGGTGCCTTGCGTATCCGCTCCAACACATCGTGCGGCTCCGCCCGCTGCCGATAGTCGGCCTCCACATGGGCATAGGTGACGACTCCTGCGCGATCAATGACATAGGTCGCGGTAATGGGCAGCACCCACTGGCCGTTGCCGTTCAGCGTCGGCAGGTCGTTGCCGACCTTGGCGTAGAGCTCGACCAGTTCGGGGCTCAGCGCGAAGGCAAGGCCAAAGGCCCGGGCCGCCGCCAGATGGCTGTCGCTCAACACCGGGAAGGCCAGTGCATTCTTC
>JAKFUQ010000289.1 GCA_021732645.1 Rhizobacter sp.
TTCCGAAGGACAAGGAAATGGTGATGCCTGGGGACAACGTGAGCATCACGGTCAAGCTGATCAACCCGATTGCGATGGAAGAGGGCTTGCGATTTGCCATCCGCGAAGGTGGCAGAACCGTCGGCGCCGGCGTCGTGGCAAAGATCATCGAGTAAGGATCCGACATGTCAACAAAACAGAAGATCCGCATTCGCCTGAAGGCATTCGACTACAAGTTGATCGACCAATCGGCACTCGAAATCGTCGAAACCGCCAAGCGTACTGGCGCGATTGTCAAAGGGCCCGTGCCCTTGCCGACGCGCATGGAACGCTTCGACATCCTGCGCTCGCCCCACGTCAACAAGAGTTCGCGCGATCAGTTCGAGATCCGTACCCACCAGCGCCTGATGGACATCGTCGACCCGACCGACAAGACGGTGGACGCGCTGATGAAGCTCGATCTGCCGGCTGGCGTTGACGTGGAGATCAAGCTGCAATAAGTTCTACCGCGAGATAGCGGTTGCGGAGCACTCTGCGGCTGCTATACTCGCAGGCTTTTCTGGGCACGCCATTTCGGTGGCGGCCCCATCAAATCAGCCCGGCCAATCGATGTCGGGTGTGTGCAACAAAGGTCTCGCTCTGCGGGGCCGGAGAACCATCATGAGTCTAAGCAATCGCCTCGGATTGCTGGGCCGCAAGGTGGGCATGATGCGCATTTTCACGGACGACGGCGATGCCGTTCCCGTGACAGTGCTCGACGTGTCCAACAACCGTGTGGCGCAGATCAAGACCGCAGAGACAGACGGCTACAGCGCGATCCAGGTCGCGTTCGGTACGCGCAAGGCGTCCCGCGTCAACAAGCCGCTGGCGGGCCATCTCGCGAAAGCCGGTGTTGAAGCGGGTGAAATCCTCAAGGAGTTCCGCGTGGAAGCCGACGTGGCTGCCGGCTACAAGCCAGGCGCCCAGGTGGCTGTCACCGGCGTTTTTGCGGTGGGCCAGAAGGTCGACGTGCAGGGCACCTCGATCGGCAAGGGCTTCACCGGCACCATCAAGCGTCACAACTTCAAGTCGCAGCGCGCATCGCACGGCAACAGCCGGTCGCACAACGTGCCGGGCTCGATCTCGATGGCGCAGGATCCTGGCCGCGTGTTCCCCGGCAAGAAGATGTCCGGCCACCGCGGTGACGTGACCAAGACGACGCAGAACCTCGACATCATCCGCATCGACGAAGCCCGTCAGTTGCTGCTGGTGCGCGGTGCGGTGCCGGGCTCGAAGAACGGCCACATCGTCGTCTCGCCCGCCGTCAAGGTGAAGGTCAAGAACGCCGCCAATGACCCAGCCAAAAGAGGAGCCAACTGATGCAGCTCGAGCTCCTCAACGCGCAAGGCCAGGCCACGTCGAAAGTCGACGCACCCGACACCTTGTTTGCTCGCGATTACAACGAAGCGCTGGTGCACCAGATCGTCGTGGCTTTTCAGGCCAACGCACGTCAAGGCACCCGTGCCCAGCTGGACCGCGCCGAAGTCAAGCACTCGACGAAGAAGCCGTGGCGCCAGAAGGGCACCGGCCGTGCCCGCGCCGGCATGACCTCATCGCCCCTGTGGCGTGGCGGCGGTCGGATCTTCCCGAACAGCCCCGACGAAAACTTCACCCAGAAGGTCAACAAGAAGATGTATCGCGCCGGCATGGCCGCGATCTTTTCGCAGTTGGCCCGTGAAGGCCGCCTGGCGGTGATCGATTCGATCGAAGTCGATTCGCCGAAGACCAAGCTGTTCGCTGCCAAGTTGAAGGCGATGGGCCTGGACTCGGTGCTGGTGATTTCGGACCAGGTCGACGACAACCTGCTGCTGGCCTCGCGCAATCTGCGCAATGTGCTGGTGGTCGAGCCGCGTCACGCCGACCCGCTCTCGCTGGTGCACTACAAGAAAGTGTTGGTCACCAAGGCTGCCATCGAGCAACTCAAGGAGATGCTGGCATGAGCACCGTCGTCAAACATGCTGAAAATCGCCTGGCGCAGATCCTGATCGCGCCGATCGTCAGCGAGAAGGCCACGATGGCTTCCGAGAAGCACAACCAGGTGCTGTTCAAGGTGCTGCGTGATGCGACCAAGCCTGAAATCAAGGCTGCGGTCGAGCTGATGTTCAAGGTCGAAGTCGAGTCCGTGCAAACGGTGCTGCAAAAAGGCAAGGTCAAGAAGTTCGGTCGCTCGATCGGCCGCCGTGATCATGTCAAGAAGGCGTACGTGTCGTTGAAGGCCGGACAAGAGCTCAACATCTCCGGGGAGGCCGCGTAATGGCCGTCGTCAAAGTCAAACCGACATCGCCAGGCCGCCGTGCCGTGGTGAAGGTGGTGCATGCGCACCTCCACAAGGGCAAGCCTGAAGCGTCGCTGTTGGAGCCGCAGTTCCAGCACGCCGGCCGCAACAACAACGGCCACATCACGATACGTCACAAGGGTGGTGGTCACAAGCACCACTACCGTGTCGTCGATTTCGTGCGCAGCAAGGACGGCATTCCGGCGAAGGTCGAGCGCATCGAGTACGACCCGAACCGCACGGCGCACATCGCTTTGGTGTGCTACGCCGACGGAGAGCGCCGCTATGTGATCGCGCCGCGTGGCCTGGAAGTGGGCCAGACGCTGCTGAGCGGTGCCGAAGCGCCGATCAAGGCAGGCAACACGCTGCCGATCCGCAACATCCCGGTGGGCTCGGTGATCCATTGCATCGAGATGCTGCCCGGCAAGGGCGCGCAGATCGCCCGCTCGGCCGGCACCTCGTGCACGCTGCTGGCGCGCGAAGGCACCTACGCGCAGGTTCGCTTGCGCTCGGGTGAGGTTCGCCGCATCCACATCGACTGCCGCGCCACCATCGGCGAAGTGTCCAACGAAGAGCACAGCTTGCGCCAGTACGGCAAGGCCGGCGCGATCCGTTGGAAAGGCATCAGACCGACGGTGCGTGGCGTGGCCATGAATCCGGTCGATCACCCGCACGGTGGTGGTGAAGGTCGCACGGGCGAAGGCCAGGTGCCGGTGTCGCCGTGGAACACGATGACCAAGGGCTACCGCACTCGCAACAACAAGCGCACGCAGACGTTCATCGTCTCGCGTCGCAAGAAGTAAAGGGGCCGCCAGATGACCCGTTCGCTGAAAAAAGGCCCGTTCGTCGACCATCACCTGATGGCCAAAGTCGACAAAGCGGTTGCCATCAAGGACAAGAAGCCCATCAAGACCTGGTCGCGTCGCTCGACGATCCTGCCGGACTTCATCGGGCTGACGATCGCCGTGCACAACGGCAAGCAGCACATCCCGGTCTATGTGACCGATCAGATGGTGGGCCACAAGTTGGGCGAATTTGCGTTGACGCGCACGTTCAAGGGACACCCGGCCGACAAGAAAGCCGCAAGGAAATAAGGAACCACGATGGAAACCAAATCGATCGTTCGTGGCGTTCGACTGTCTGCCGACAAGGGGCGCCTGGTCGCCGACCTGGTCCGCGGCCGTCCCGTTGACCAAGCCCTCAACATCCTGACCTTCACGCCCAAGAAGGCGGCCGGCATCATCAAGAAGGCGCTGGAATCGGCCATCGCGAATGCCGAGCACAACGACGGCGCTGACATTGACGAACTCAAGGTCAAGACGATCTACGTCGAGCAGGGCTCGATCCTGAAGCGCTTCTCTGCACGCGCCAAGGGCCGGGGCAACAGCATCTGCAAGCCGACCGCGCACATCTACATCACCGTCGGCAACTAAAGGCACGATCATGGGACAAAAGATTCACCCCATCGGCTTTCGACTGCCGGTCACGCGCAACTGGGCCTCGCGCTGGTATGCGAACAACCAAAACTTCGCCACGATGCTGGCCGAAGACCTGAAGGTTCGTGAGTACCTGAAGATCCGTCTGAAGAGCGCCGCGGTGTCGCGTGTGCTCATTGAGCGCCCGGCCAAGAACGCCCGCATCACCATTTACTCGGCGCGTCCGGGTGTGGTGATCGGCAAGAAGGGCGAAGACATCGAGAACCTGAAGGCCGAATTGACCCGCCGTCTCGGCGTGCCGGTCGCGGTCAACATTGAAGAAGTGCGCAAGCCCGAGATTGATGCGCAACTGATCGCCGACAGCATCACGCAGCAGCTCGAAAAGCGCATCATGTTTCGCCGTGCGATGAAGCGCGCGATGCAGAACGCCATGCGTCTGGGCGCCCAAGGCATCAAATTGATGTCATCGGGGCGCCTGAACGGGATCGAGATCGCGCGCTGTGAGTGGTACCGCGAAGGCCGCGTGCCCCTTCACACCCTGAAGGCGGACATCGACTATGGCTTCTCGGAGGCGCAAACAACGTACGGCATCATCGGCGTGAAATGTTGGGTGTATCGCGGTGACCGCTTGGGTCATGGCGAGGCGCCTGGTGTCGCCAACAAGCCTGAGGGCGAGGACGATCGTCGCCCACGCCGCAATACCCGTCCGGGTGCGCCGCCAAGCCGTGGTCGCCCTGGCGCGCCGGGTGCTGACCGTGCACCGCGTGCGGCTGGCCCATCCGACATGGCTGCCAAGCCAGCCGAAGCGGGTGATCCGAGCAAAGTACCTACCGTCAAGCGCGTGCGCAAAGCTGTCCCACCCACGCCGGGTGAGGTCAAAGGAGAATAAGCATGCTGCAACCTGCACGCAGAAAATTCCGCAAGGAACAAAAAGGCCGCAATACCGGCGTTGCCACCCGCGGCGCGAAGGTGTCGTTCGGCGAATACGGTTTGAAGGCCACTGAACGCGGCCGCCTGACGGCGCGCCAGATCGAAGCTGCTCGCCGCGCGATTTCGCGTCACGTGAAGCGCGGCGGCCGCATCTGGATCCGCATCTTCCCCGACAAGCCCATTTCGCAAAAGCCAGCCGAAGTCCGCATGGGCAATGGCAAGGGCAACCCGGAGTACTACGTCGCTGAAATCCAGCCCGGCAAGGTGCTCTACGAGATCAACGGCGTGCCTGAAGCGCTGGCCCGCGAGGCGTTCACGCTGGCTGCCGCCAAGCTGCCGCTGAGCTGCACCTTCGTCGCCCGCCAGGTCGGTGCTTGACATTCCCCGGAGAACTCCAAGTGAAAGCATCTGAACTCCGCGCGAAAGACATCGCTGGCCTCCAGAAGGAAGTCAGTGATCTGTTGAAAGCCCACTTTGGTCTGCGCATGCAAAGGGCTACGCAGCAACTGACCAACCACACCCAGCTCGGCAATACGCGCCGTGACATCGCCCGCGCGAAAACCGTGATCGCGCAAAAGCAACGTGAAGCGAAAGGAGCGGCGAAATGACCGAAGCTCAACCCGTCGTCGCCAAGAAGACCGTCCGTACCCTGGTTGGCAAGGTCGTCAGCGACAAGCGCAGCAAGACGATCACGGTGTTGATCGAGCGCCGTACCAAGCACGAGCTGTACGGCAAGATCGTCGCGAAGTCGAGCAAGTACCACGCACACGACGAGAACAACGAATTCAAGAACGGCGACGTGGTCGAAATCTCCGAAACGCGCCCCATCTCGAAAACCAAGGCCTGGATCGTCACCAAGCTGGTTCAGAAGGCACGAGAAGTTTGACGTTGGTTGTCGGTTCCTGCTAGACTCATAGACTTCGTTGGAAAAGCAGTCGGGTTCCCCGGCTCACTTCCAGCGCCACCCAAAACTGCCTTTGCACCGGTCACCGTGCAGGGGTCACGGGCCCAAGACTGATGGATTGCAGATGCGCTTCGGCGGTTTGCGGGCCATGCAAGTTGGGACACACGAAAAATGATTCAAATGCAATCGCGACTTGATGTCGCAGACAACACCGGTGCCAAGTCCGTCATGTGCATCAAGGTGCTGGGCGGTTCCCGCCGCCGCTACGCCGGTATCGGCGATGTGATCAAGGTCAGCATCAAGGAGGCTGCACCGCGTGGCCGCGTCAAGAAGGGCGAGGTCTACAGCGCCGTGGTCGTGCGCACCGCCAAGGGCGTGCGTCGTCAGGATGGCTCGCTGGTCAAGTTCGACGGCAATGCAGCCGTCTTGCTGAACGCCAAGCTCGAGCCCATCGGCACGCGCATCTTCGGCCCGGTGACGCGCGAGTTGCGCACCGAGCGATTCATGAAGATCGTCTCGCTGGCGCCCGAAGTCCTCTGAGCTGCGACAGGAAACAAGCTTATGAACAAGATCCGCAAAGGCGATCAGGTCATTGTGTTGACCGGCCGCGACAAGGGCAAGCGTGGCGTCGTCGCTGCGCGCGTCGATGAAGACCGTGTCACGGTCGACGGCGTGAACATCGTCAAGAAGCACGTCAAGCCGAACCCGATGAAGGGCACGACCGGCGGTGTGGTCGAGAAGACCATGCCGATCCATCAGTCCAACATCGCGATCTTCAATGCGGCGTCTGGCAAGGCCGATCGCGTCGGCATCAAGCTGCTGGCTGATGGCAAGAAGGTTCGCGTCTTCAAGTCCAGCGGCGAAGAAATCAAGGCTTAAAGGTCAGACATGGCTCAACAACAAACCGCTCGCCTGCAAGCCATTTACCGGGACACGATCGCGCCCGGTCTGGTGGCGAAATTCGGCTACAAGTCGGTGATGGAGGTCCCTCGCCTCACCAAGATCACGCTCAACATGGGCGTGAGCGAGGCCGTCTCCGACAAGAAGGTCATGGAACACGCTGTCAGCGACATGACCAAGATCGCCGGTCAAAAGCCAGTCGTTACGAAGTCGAAGAAAGCCATCGCTGGTTTCAAGATCCGCGACGGTGTGCCCATCGGCTGCATGGTCACCCTGCGCGGTGTTCAGATGTATGAATTCCTTGACCGCTTCGTGACCATCGCTCTGCCACGCGTGCGCGACTTCCGCGGCATCTCGGGCCGCTCGTTCGATGGTCGTGGCAACTACAACATCGGCGTGAAAGAGCAGATCATCTTTCCGGAAGTCGAGTACGACAAGGTGGATGCGCTGCGGGGGCTGAACATCAGCATCACCACCACCGCCAAGAGCGACGACGAATGCAAGGCACTGCTTGCCGCATTCAAGTTCCCTTTCAAGAACTGAGGCTGACTGTGGCAAAAGTTTCATTGATCCAGCGTGAACTCAAGCGCGAGCAACTCGTCGCCAAGTACGCGAAAAAATACGCCGAATTCAAAGGCATCGCCAACGACGCCAAGAAGTCCGACGAAGAGCGCTATGCCGCCCGACTCGAACTGCAGAAGTTGCCGCGCAATGCGTACCCGACGCGTCAGCGCAACCGCTGCGCTCTGACCGGCCGCCCCCGCGGCACCTTCCGCAAATTCGGCCTGGGCCGCAACAAGATTCGTGAATTGGCCTTCAAGGGCGACATTCCCGGTGTCATCAAGGCGAGCTGGTAAGCCGCGCGTCGATCAGGAGTATTTGCATGAGCATGAGTGATCCTATCGCCGATATGCTGACCCGCATTCGCAACGCCCAGATGGTTGAAAAGCCGTCGGTGTCGATGCCCTCTTCCAAGCTGAAGATTGCCATCGCGCAGGTGTTGAAGGACGAAGGTTATGTGGACGGCTACGCCGTGGTCGGTGAAACCGACAAGCCACAGCTGCAAATCGCACTGAAGTACTACGCCGGCAAGCCGGTGATCGAGCACATCGAGCGCGTCAGCCGCCCCGGTCTGCGCGTTTACAAGGGCCGCCACGACATCCCGAACGTCAAGAACGGTCTGGGCGTTGCCATCGTGACCACGCCCAAGGGCGTGATGACCGATCGCAAGGCACGTCAGGTCGGCATCGGCGGCGAAGTTCTTTGCTACGTCGCCTAAGAAAGGAATCAGCACATGTCCAGAGTTGGAAAGATGCCGATCTCCTTGCCGCAGGGCTTGGACTTTTCGGTCACCGCAGAGCAAATCAAGGTCAAGGGCCCATTGGGTACGCTGGTTCGTCCAGCGAACCCGCTGGTGACGATCAGCAACACCGCCGGCAAGCTCGAATTCGTGCCTGCCAATGACAGCACCGCTGCGGACGCGATGTCCGGCACGATGCGCGCGCTGGTCGCGAACATGGTCGGTGGCGTCAGCAAGGGCTTCGAAAAGCGACTCTCGCTGGTCGGCGTGGGCTTCAAGGCCCAAGCCGTCGGCAGCAAGCTGAACCTGCAGATCGGGTTTTCGCACCCGGTGGGCAAAGACATGCCTGAAGGCATCAAGGTCGAGTGTCCGACACCGACCGAGATCGTGATCAAGGGCTCGGACCGTCAGGTCGTGGGTCAGATCGCCGCCGAAGTGCGCGCCATTCGCCCGCCTGAGCCGTACAAAGGCAAGGGCATCCGGTACGTGGGCGAAAAGATCACGATCAAAGAGACCAAGAAGAAGTAAGGAGCGGATGACATGTTGAACAAGAAAGACCAGCGCACCCGTCGATCGCGGCAAACCCGCGTTCGCATCGCTCGGCAGCGCGTCGCTCGGTTGACTGTTTTCCGCACCAACCTGCACATCTACGCCAGTGTGATTTCCGACGACGGCACCAGCGTGCTGGCCAGCGCCTCGACGGTGGAAGCCGATGTGCGCAAGGAGCTCGCCGGAGACTCGAAGGTCACGGGCAAGGGCGCCAACGTCGCCGCCGCCACGCTGATCGGCAAGCGCATCGCCGAGAAGGCAAAGGCCGCTGGCATTGAAAAGGTCGCCTTCGACCGCGCAGGCTTTGCCTACCACGGGCGCGTCAAGGCCCTGGCCGAAGCCGCCCGCGAAGCCGGCCTTCAGTTCTAAGCAAGGAATTCGACAATGGCAAAGTTTCAACCCCGCGCGCAGACCGAAGGCAACGACGACGGCCTGAAGGAAAAGATGATCGCGGTCAATCGCGTCACCAAAGTGGTCAAGGGCGGCCGCACGCTGTCCTTCGCCGCATTGACGGTGGTCGGCGATGGCGACGGTCGCATCGGCATGGGCAAGGGCAAGGCCAAGGAAGTGCCTGTTGCTGTGCAGAAGGCGATGGAAGCGGCGCGCCGCAACATGGTCAAGGTGTCACTCAAGAGCGGCTCCATCCACCACAAGGTGGTGGGCGAGCATGGTGCTTCACACGTGCTGATGGCGCCGGCGCCCGCCGGTACCGGCATCATCGCCGGTGGCCCGATGCGCGCAGTGTTCGAGGTGATGGGCGTGACCGACATCGTCTGCAAGAGCCTGGGCTCGTCGAACCCGTACAACCTGGTTCGCGCCACGCTCGACGCGCTGAAGCACACCAACACCCCGGCCGAAGTGGCTGCCAAGCGCGGCCTGACGGTCGAGCAGATCTTCAACTGAACCCGGTCGGAGCATCGCAATGGCTGACAAACAAACCGTCAAGATCAAGCTGGTTCGCAGCATCGCAGGCACCCGCGAATCCCACCGTGCCACGGTGCGTGGCCTGGGCCTGCGTAAGCTCAACAGCGAGTCCGAGCTGGAAGACACGCCGGCCGTGCGCGGCATGATCAACAAGATCTCGTACCTGCTCAAGGTGCTCTGAGATCGACCTGGAAGAGATGACCATGGAACTCAATACCATCAAGCCCGCCGAGGGGTCGAAGCGTCAGCGCCGCCGTGTCGGGCGTGGCATCGGCTCAGGGCTGGGCAAGACCGCTGGCCGTGGTCACAAAGGCCAGAAATCGCGTGCCGGCGGCTACCACAAGGTCGGCTTCGAAGGTGGCCAAATGCCCTTGCAGCGCCGCCTCCCCAAGCGCGGCTTCAAGTCGGCCTCGCTGAAGTTCAATGCCGAGATCACGTTGAGTGACCTGGAAGCCCTCGGCGCTGCCGAAGTCGACCTGCTCTCACTGAAGCAGGCTGGTTTGGTTGCGCAGATCGCCAAGGTCGTCAAGGTCATCAAGACAGGTGAATTGACGAAGGCCGTCGTGCTCAAGGGCATCGGCGCCACCGCCGGCGCCAAGGCGGCGATTGAAGCCGCTGGTGGCTCGGTGGCCTGAGGCCGCATGGTCGCCTCATTTCTGAAGCACTGAGTCGCACGCCGTGGCAACCAACGCGAACCAATTGGCCAAGAGCGGCAAATTTGGCGACCTGCGTCGGCGCTTGGTGTTTCTGTTGCTGGCGTTGGTGGTCTACCGCATGGGGGCGCACATTCCGGTTCCCGGCATCGACCCCAACGCCTTGGCCGAATTGTTCAAGGGACAGCAAGGCGGCATTCTCAGCTTGTTCAACATGTTCTCTGGAGGAGCGCTGTCGCGCTTCACGGTGTTCGCGCTGGGCATCATGCCCTACATCTCGGCGTCGATCATCATGCAGTTGATGACCTATGTCGTGCCAACGCTGGAAGCCTTGAAAAAGGAAGGCGAAGGTGGCCGTCGCAAGATTACGCAGTACACCCGCTACGGCACCCTGGGCCTGGCCATTTTTCAGTCACTGGGTATCGCCATTGCGCTGGAAGGCTCGCAGGGGTTGGTCATCTCGCCCGGCTTTGGGTTCCGCATGACGGCTGTTGTCAGTTTGGTGGCTGGCACGATGTTCCTGATGTGGCTGGGTGAGCAGATCACCGAGCGAGGCTTGGGCAACGGCATCTCGATCCTGATCTTTGCCGGCATTGCAGCGGGCTTGCCCAGCGCCATTGGTGGCCTCGTCGAACTGGTCAACACCGGTGCGATGAGTACGCTGGCGTGCATGTTCATCCTGCTCGTGGTCGCGGCGGTCACGTTCATCGTGGTTTTCGTGGAGCGAGGGCAGCGCAAGATACTGGTCAATTACGCCAAGCGCCAGGTCGGAAACAAGGTCTACGGCGGCCAGTCGTCGCACTTGCCACTGAAGCTGAACATGTCAGGTGTGATCCCGCCCATCTTTGCGTCGTCGATCATCTTGTTGCCAGCCACTGTGGTGGGCTGGTTCGCCACGGGAGATGGCCTGCGTTGGTTGAAAGATTTGGCCGGCCTTCTGGCGCCTGGCCAGCCGATCTATGTGTTGCTGTACGCCGCCGCGATCATCTTCTTCTGCTTTTTTTACACCGCGCTGGTGTTCAACAGCCGCGAGACCGCTGATAACCTGAAGAAGAGTGGTGCGTTCATTCCGGGCATCCGCCCCGGCGATCAGACCGCCAAGCACATCGATCGAATCTTGTCGCGCTTGACCTTGGCGGGTGCGATCTACATCACTGCGGTGTGCCTGCTGCCGGAATTCCTGGTGCTGAAGTACAACGTTCCGTTTTACTTTGGCGGCACTTCGCTGCTGATCATCGTGGTGGTGACCATGGATTTCTGGGCGCAGGTTCAAAGCTATGTGCAGAGCCAGCAGTACGAATCTTTGTTGAAGAAAGCGAATTTCAAACCGAGTTGATTGGCATGGCCTTGCGGCCCTGGCAAACAGCAGAGTCTCGTATCGGACCGCATGGCGAAAGACGACGTTATTCAGATGCAAGGGGAGATTCTGGAGAATCTTCCGAACGCGACTTTCCGGGTCAAGTTGGAGAACGGACACATCGTGCTGGGGCATATTTCCGGAAAGATGCGCATGCATTACATCCGGATCTTGCCGGGCGACAAGGTGACCGTCGAACTGACGCCCTACGATCTGAGTCGTGCGCGCATTGTGTTCAGAGCCAAGTAGGCGCTGAGGACAGAGAGAATATTTAGCAAGTGCTGAGAGGGCCCGATCGGGCACAGGAGAACCTATGAAAGTTGCTGCATCAGTCAAGAAAATGTGCCGGAACTGCAAAGTCATCCGTCGCAAAGGTGTGGTTCGCGTCATCTGCACCGATCCGCGGCACAAACAACGTCAAGGCTGATTCAGCGCTTCGACCACAAGACATTAGAGGAAGCTCATGGCACGCATTGCTGGTATCAACATCCCGCCGCACAAGCACGCAGAAATCGGTCTGACATCCATTTACGGTGTTGGGCGCACCACGGCGCAAAAGATTTGCGTCAACAGCGGTGTGCCGTTCGATCGCAAGATCAAAGATTTGACTGACACCGACCTTGAGCGCATCCGCGACGAGATCGGCCGCCTGACGATCGAGGGTGACCTGCGCCGTGAGATGTCGATCAACATCAAGCGCCTCATGGATCTCGGCTGCTATCGCGGCTTCCGCCATCGCCGCGGCCTGCCCGTGCGCGGTCAACGCACCAAGACCAATGCGCGTACACGCAAGGGTCCGCGCAAGTCTGGCGCCCTGGTCAAGAAGTGATTTGCATACGCCTGACAGCACCCGTTTAAGAAAGAATTGACATGGCCAAAGCACCCAACACCGCCGCACAGCGTGTGCGCAAGAAAGTTCGCAAGAACGTTGCCGACGGCATCGCGCACGTGCACGCTTCTTTCAACAACACCATCATCACCATCACCGATCGCCAGGGCGGTGCGCTGGCATGGGCGTCGAGTGGTGGTCAAGGGTTCAAGGGTTCGCGCAAGAGCACCCCGTTCGCGGCCCAGGTTGCCGCCGAGGTGGCTGGGCGCGCCGCGCAAGACCAGGGTATCAAGAACCTCGACGTGCGCATCAAGGGCCCAGGCCCTGGCCGTGAGTCGTCAGTTCGCGCTCTGGCCTCGCTCGGCATCCGCATCAACCTGATTTCCGATGTGACGCCGGTGCCGCACAACGGCTGCCGCCCGCAAAAGCGCCGTCGCATCTGAGTCCGATCGATCCTTGTCGGCGCTGCTTCCATGCATCGCCGACATTTTTGTTGGGATCGGGCGAAGTTCCTCTTCAACCGTTTCCCAGTTAAGCCCACCGTCTGAGCGCCCAATAACAACACTCGCCAGACTCGCGCAAGCTGCTGCGGTCACACACAGCAACCTGCGTCAGATTGAACACAAGGAATCAACGTGGCACGTTACCTCGGCCCCAAGGCCAAATTGTCCCGCCGCGAAGGCACGGACCTGTTTCTCAAAAGCGCCCGCCGTCCCATTGGCGACAAGGCCAAGTTCGACAGCAAGCCTGGCCAGCACGGCCGCACCTCCGGCTCGCGCACTTCGGACTTCGGTCTGCAACTGCGTGAAAAGCAGAAGGTCAAGCGCATGTATGGCGTACTGGAACGCCAGTTCCGCCGCTACTTCGCCGAAGCCGAGCGCCGCAAGGGCAACACCGGCGCCAACTTGCTGATGCTGCTGGAGTCGCGCCTGGACAACGTCGTCTACCGGATGGGCTTCGGCTCAACCCGCGCCGAAGCACGGCAGCTGGTGTCGCACAAGTCGATCACGCTCAATGGCGGTGTGGTCAACATCGCCTCCTACATGGTCAAGGTGGGTGACGCCGTCAGCGTGCGCGACAAGGCCAAGAAGCAGTTGCGCATTGCCGACTCCTTGAAGCTGGCCGAATCCATGGGCATGCCCGCCTGGATCGAAATCGATGCGTCGAAGATGGAAGGCGTTTTCAAGAAGACGCCAGATCGCGACGAATTCGGCGCCGACATCAAAGAAGCGTTGATCGTCGAGCTGTATTCACGCTGATCCGCCTCAGGTATTTCCCGAGATCGGTGTTGACAGGTGTTGCCTGCACCGACGGGTCCATCAGCCTTATCGGCGTAACGAGCCGAGGGTATTGAAAGAAAGACCGAATGCAAACCAACTTGCTCAAGCCCAAAGCCATCCACGTAGAACCTCTTGCTACCAACCGTGCCAAGGTCACGCTTGAGCCGTTCGAGCGCGGTTACGGTCACACCCTGGGCAACGCACTGCGCCGTGTGTTGCTGTCGTCGATGGTCGGCTATGCGCCGACCGAAGTCACCATCGCCGGCGTGCTGCACGAGTACTCGACGATCGACGGCGTGCAGGAAGATGTCGTCCACATCATGCTGAACCTGAAGGGCGTTGTGTTCCGCCTGCACAACCGCGACGAAGTCACGCTGGTGCTGCGCAAGGACGGCGAAGGCCCGGTCACCGCCGGTGACATCCAGACGCCACACGACGTCGAGATCATCAACCCGAACCACGTGATCGCGAA
The DNA here is from genome assembly GCA_021732645.1 of Rhizobacter sp. Classification (GTDB taxonomy): domain Bacteria; phylum Pseudomonadota; class Gammaproteobacteria; order Burkholderiales; family Burkholderiaceae_C; genus PBB1. The sequence continues at coordinate 13,828 of JAKFUQ010000289.1, forward strand.
TCTGTCGCAAGGCGGCAAGCTCGACATGCAGATCAAGGTCGAGAAGGGCCGCGGTTATGTGCCCGGCAACCTGCGCCGCTTTGGCGATGAGCCGACCAAGTCGATCGGCCGCATCGTGCTGGATGCCTCGTTTTCGCCTGTGGCCCGTGTGAGCTACACCGTCGAGAGCGCCCGTGTTGAACAGCGTACCGACCTCGACAAGCTGGTGATGGAGATCATCACCAATGGCGCGATTTCACCGGAAGAAGCCATCCGTGCGTCCGCGAAGATTCTCGTTGAGCAGCTGGCGGTGTTCGCTCAGCTGGAGAACAGCGAAATCGCCGCCTTCAACGAGCCGCAGAACCGCAATACGCAGTTCGATCCGATCCTGTTGCGCCCGGTCGACGAACTGGAGCTGACTGTGCGTTCGGCCAACTGCCTGAAGGCCGAGAACATCTACTACATCGGCGACCT
>JAKFUQ010000168.1 GCA_021732645.1 Rhizobacter sp.
CGTCGGGCGCATCGCCCCGCTCCGCTGCCAACGATGCACCGCAGCGCAGTGCCGAGGGGGATGCCCGCGCTGAGCCCAGCGACGCTGCTGGTTCGACACCAGACGACCTGCACGCGGGGGCGACCCTGCCCAGCCCCCTCGATCTGACCTCGCCGGTGGTGGCGGGCGTGCTGCCTGCCGCTGCGGCACTGCCTGCGCCTGCGGGCGACGTTGCCGCTCTCGACGCTGCCGCTGCGCCTGTGATTCACGCGGCGGGCGCACTCGCGGCACTCGGCAAGGCGTGGCCCGGTCATGCAGGCAGTGATGCGTCTGCCACGCCGACGGCAGCGGTGCCGGGCGCCGACGCGACGGCCTCTTTGGTGACGACCGCCACGACCACTCCGGCGCCGGCAGGCCGGGCGCTGGGCGCAGCCGCTGCGCCTGGCGATACGCAATCGGCCATCAATGCCCCCGCCGTACCCAATGTGTTGCCCAACGCGGCGCTGGCCCAGCTGGCCGCACTGTCAGCCGCTGGCGGCAAGGGCGACGAGGCGCCGAAGACCCCCGCCGTGCTGGAGGGTGTGCTGCCCGGTGTCGGCGCAGCCCTCGCTGGCCAGGGCGTGGCCCCAGCGTCACGCGGGATCGACAACCCGGCATCGGCCACCGCCAGTGTGGCCACCGCGGTCGGCGACCCCGGCTTCCACGAGGCCCTGGCTGCCCGGGTGAGCGTGTTCGCCCGCGGTGGCCTGTCCAAGGCTGAACTGCAACTGAACCCGGTGGAGCTGGGTCCGGTGTCGGTGAGCATCGCGATGAACGGCGACCAGGCGCGTGTCGATTTCGGTGCCGATCGGGCGCAAACGCGCAAGGCCATCGAAGCCGGCTGGGCCGAGCTGGCCGCGTCGTTGCATGACGCCGGTTTCACCCTCAGTGGCGGCGGTGTCTCGGAGCAGGCCGGCCGACAGGCGTTCGAACGTCCGGCCACGCCGCACAACGCGCGCACCGATCGGGCTGGGGCGGACGACGAGGCCGCCGTGACCTCGATCGTTGTGGCGCGGCCGCGGGCGGGATCGGCGCTGGATACCTACGCTTGATGTTTGCCTTGCGTGGCAGCGCGCCGGGTATTCGCCCCGGCAGGCGAGTCACTTTTTTCTGCGGGCCCAGAAAAAAGTAACCCAAAAAGAGGGCCTGAACACCAGCCATTTGGTGACCACGCTTCGGACAAAGGTGAACGTCAAAGGCTCTGGCACAAGAACCCAAACCGAGGACCCGACAGGGTCGAGGCGTGTCGAGACCGCATGTTTGAACCTGAGCGAGGAAACCAAGGCGGTAGCTCGGCGAGTGTTCTCGAGCCAGAGCCTTTGAAGTAGGCGGCTGGCCGTAGCGAGCCACTCAAATGGCTGGTGTTCAGGCACTCTTCTTTGGTGACTTTCTTCTGTGCCAGCAGAAGAAAGTTACTCGGCAGCCGGGCCGAGACCCGGCGCGGTCCCCGCAGGGCAAAAGCCCTTCGCAGAAGCGAGCCCCAGCCGACCGGCGAACGCAATCGCCAATTCCCCCCTCTTTCCGTCCCTTATCGGCGCTTCGCTTCGAGGCCCGATTTTGATAATGAATCAAAGGTCGGTGCGGCATCCCGCCATGGGGCGTCCTCGACCGGCGACTCTCATCTGAAGGATCTGTCATGGCCACTGCCGCCGCTGCACCCCCCGTTGTCGATGTCGTCGTGCCGAAGGCGACGGGCAAGAAAAAGCTGGTGATCATCATCGCCGCGGTGCTGGCGGTGCTGCTGATCGGTGGTGGTGTGGCGCTCTACATGGTCAAGCAAAGTGCAGCGGCCGCGGCCGCCGCCGAGGAGGGCGAGGATGCCGATGCGCCCGCTGCCAAGGCAGAGCATGCCGAGGAAGACGAGCACAAGGCGCCGCCGGTGTTCGTGGCGCTGGACCCCTTTGTGGTCAACCTGGCCGACCGCGATGCCGAGCGCTTCGCGCAGATCGGCGTCACCTTGCAGGTCGACGACCCGAAGTTTGCCGACGAACTCAAGCTCTACCTGCCCGCGGTGCGCAACGGCATCTTGATGGTGCTGGCCCACAAGACTTCGCAGGAACTGCTCGAGCGCAGCGGCAAGGAACAGCTGGCCGCAGAGATCATGCGCGAGTCGGTGCGTCCGATGGGCATCGTCATCGAGGTCGACACACCGGGCAGCGATGCGAACGCGAGTGACAAGCCCAAGCCCAAAAAGAAGAAGCCTGCCGTGCACAACCCGATCGCCAGCGTCAACTTCTCCAGCTTCATCATTCAGTGAGCCTGCGACCCTCATGAATCAGCAGATCCTGTCGCAAGACGAAGTCGATGCCCTGTTGCAAGGCATCACTGGCGAGAGCCAGAAGCTCGAAGAAGAAGTTGTCCCGCAGGGGGGCATCCGCAACTACGACATCTCCAGCCAGGAGCGCATCGTCCGCGGCCGCATGCCGACGATGGAGATCATCAGCGAGCGCTTCGCGCGCAACATCCGCATCGGCCTGTTCAACTTCATCCGCAAGAGCCCCGAGGTGTCGATCGGCGGCATCAAGGTGCAGAAGTACAGCGCCTTCCTGCGCGAGATCGTGGTGCCGACCAACTTCAACATCGTGAGCGTCAAACCGCTGCGCGGCAGTGGGCTGATCGTGTGCGACCCGACGCTGGTGTTCGCCGTCATCGACGCGCTGTTCGGTGGCGCGGGCAAGTACCACACGCGCATTGAAGGCCGTGACTTTTCGCCGACCGAGCAACGCATCATCACCCGGCTGGTCGAGGTGATCACCGCCGAGTACAAGAAGGCCTGGCTGGGCGTCTACCCGCTGGAGCTCGAATACCAGCGTTCCGAAATGCAGCCGCAGTTCGCCAACATCGCCACGCCCAGCGAAATCATGATCGCCACCTCGTTCACGCTGGAGATCGGCGACTCGACGGGCACCATCCATTTCTGCATCCCGTACTCGACGCTGGAGCCGATCCGCGACGTGCTGTATTCGACGTTGCAGGGCGACGGTGCCGAGCCCGATCGGCGCTGGGTCAATTTGCTCAAGGAACAGATCCAGTCCGCCGACGTGGAGCTGGTCGCCGAGCTGGCCACCGCGCCGGCCACGGTGGAGCAGCTGCTGTCGTTCAAGGCGGGTGATTTCATCGAGCTGGACTTGCAGCCCGGCATCGAAGCCAAGATTTCCGGCGTGCCGGTGCTGGAGTGCCACTACGGCATCTCGAACGGGCGCTATGCGCTGAAGGTCGATCAACTGTTGTCCAGCTCGAACCAGGGCTGGCTGGGAGCAAGCAATGTCTGATGACGCCGCACTGAAGAAGCAAGCCGAGGAAGATGCCATGGCCGCCGAGTGGGCCGCTGCGCTGGCCGAGTCCAAGCCCGAACCCGCGTCGGTGTCGACGGTGTCGTCCGACGACCCGTTCGCGTCGGCGTTGCAAAACACCGTCGATTCGGTGGCACCAGCCAAGTTCACCAATTTCGCCAGCGATTCGGGCGCGGTGGCGGGCAACGACATCAACATGATCCTGGACATCCCGGTGCAGCTCACCGTGGAGCTGGGCCGCACCCGCATCCCGATCAAGCACATCCTGCAGCTGGCGCAGGGCTCGGTGGTGGAGCTTGAAGCGATGGCGGGCGAGCCGATGGACGTGCTGGTCAACGGCTACCTGATCGCACAAGGCGAGGTGGTGGTGGTCAACGACAAGTTCGGCATCCGCCTGACCGACATCGTCACGCCCAGCGAACGCATGCGTCGGCTGAGCCGTGGCGGCTGAGGACAGGGCCGCACAGGACGCCACCGATGAGCACCATGCCCTGGACCTCGCTGCTGTGGTTCGCAGCGATCATCGTGATGATTCCGATGGCGCTGTGGCTGCTCAAGCGCACGCCGCTGGGCGGCGCGGCCTCGAGCAGCACGATGCGCAGCATCGCGGCGCTGCCGCTGTCGACCTCGCAGCGCATCCTGACCATCGAGGTCGGGCAGGGCGATCAGCGGCGCTGGCTGGTGCTGGGCGTCACGCCGCACAGCATCACCACGCTGCACACGATGGAGCCCGCCGTCGAGGCCTCCCTGCCGAACCTGCCGACCGGCGTGGTGGCGAACTCGTTTGCGCAGGTGCTGGGGCGCTTGCGCAGCCCCGCGGCCGGAGCTGACCGTGCACTGTGATGCCTTGCCTTGCGCCCCAGGCCGACACGCCGTCTGGCGCGGGTGGGCCGCCGTTGCACTCGCGCTGCTGACCTGCGCCCACGACCCGGCCCTGGCGCAAAGCGCGGGCGCCAGCCTGCCGCTGGTGGTGGGGCAGGGCGCGCAGGGCACCAGCTACTCGGTGCCGATCCAGACGCTGCTGTTTTTCACCGCGCTGAGCTTTTTGCCAGCGGTGATGCTGCTGATGACGGGCTTCACCCGCATCGTCATCGTGCTGAGCCTGCTGCGCCAGGCGTTGGGCACGCACGCGGCGCCGCCGAACCAGGTGATCGTTGGCCTGAGCCTGTTTCTGACCTTCTTTGTGATGGGCCCGACCATCGACCGCGTCTACAGCGAAGCCTACGAACCCTTCAGCACCAACCAGATCGCCTTCGATGAAGCGCTCAAACGCGGCGAAGTGCCGATGCGCGAGTTCATGCTCAAGCAAACCCGCCAGGCCGATGTGATGCTGTTCGCGAAGCTCGGCAAGATCGATCCGTCGGTCAAATCGGCCGACGTGCCGTTCAAGGTGCTGGTGCCGGCCTTCGTCACCAGCGAGTTGAAGAGCGCGTTCCAGATCGGCTTCCTGATCTTCGTGCCCTTCCTCGTCATCGACATCATCGTGGCCAGTGTGTTGACCAGCCTGGGCATGGTGATGCTCAGCCCCGTTCTGATCGCGCTGCCGTTCAAGCTGATGCTGTTCGTGCTGGCCGATGGCTGGAATCTTTTGCTCGGTTCTTTGGCCGCGAGTTTCGCTTGAGGACCTTCGATGGACTCACAACAAGTCTTCACCTTCGGCCAGCAGGCCTTGCATTTGCTGTTGCTGGTGTCGGCGCCAGTGTTGTTGACGGTGCTGGGCGTCGGCCTGCTCGTGAGCATCTTCCAGGCGGCCACCCAGATCAATGAGCCGACCCTGTCGTTCGTGCCGAAGATCCTCGCCGCGGTGGGTGTGCTGACCATCGCCGGACCGTGGATGCTCACCACGCTGGTCGAGTATTTGCAGCGCACACTGCAATCGATCCCGACGGTGGTGGGCTAGCGACCCCCTCCTGTTCGCGCACTGCCATGCTGACCTTCAATGAGGCTCAGGTCTGGGCTTGGGTCAGTCCCCTGCTGTGGCCCTTCCTGCGTGTGCTGGCGATGCTGGGCACGATGCCGGTGATCGGTCAGCGCAGCGTGCCGATGCGGCTGAAGGTGGCGCTGGCCTTCCTGATGGCCCTGGTCATGCAGCCGTCGCTGCCGGCCATGCCGGTGGTCGCACTCGATACGCCGCTGGCGCTGATTCTGGTGCTGCAGCAGGTGCTGATCGGCTTGTCGATCGCTTTTGCGGTACGCATCGTGTTCGCTGCGGTCGAGTACGCCGGCGAGATCGGCGGCTTGCAGATGGGGCTCAACTTCTCCGGCTTCTTCGACCCGGTCACCCGCAGCCAGAGTACGGCGCTCACCTCGTTTTTCAGCGTGGTGGTCGGCTTGCTGTTCGTCGTCATCAATGGCCACCTGCTGCTGATCGCTGCGGTGGCGCAAAGCTTTGAGGCCTTTCCGGTCGGTGACGCCCCGTTTGCATTCCTGCGGGCAACGCGGCCCGAACTGTGGGGCGCCGAGATCTTCAGCCTCGGTCTGTGGATCGCCTTGCCCTTGATCGCGATGCTGCTGTTCGCCAACCTGGTGTTGGGCATCATCGCCCGCGTTGCGCAGCAGATGAACATCTTCGCCATCGGCTTCCCGATCACGATGTCGGTCGGCTTGGTCGGCGTGCTGCTGACGCTGCCGCTGATGCAGATGCCGTTCACCATGGCACTGGAGCGCATGCTCGCGATGTTTCAGTAGGCGACCCACAGCGCACCCTGGTCGCGCCTCGAAGAAGCCTGCGGTTTGCCGTGCTTCTTTCGCTCAAGTGGGCCACCAGGCTGGGAACAATGGTCAGGCCACGCCTGAAAACCGACGCCCTCGCCCATGGCCGACAACGACGCACAAGATCGCAACCTGCCCGCCTCGGCGCGCCGCCTGAAGAAGGCGCGCGAAGACGGCAATGTGCCCCGCTCGCGCGACCTGGGCCACTTTGCGGCACTGACCGCGGGTGGCTTTGGCCTGGTTGTGATGACGCCCACGCTGATCGCCTGGCTACAAGGCGGTTTGACGCGCAGCCTGAGCTTCGACGCGGGCGCGCGACTCGGGCCTTCGGCGATGTTCGAACGCCTGGCCGATCTCACCGGCATGGCGCTGTGGGTGATCGTACCGATGGGCCTGTGGATGAGCAGCGTCGGCATCGCCAGCGCGCTGGCCATCGGCGGCTGGAACTGGACCTTGAAGCCGCTGATGCCCAAGGCCACACCGTTCAAGCTGCTCGCCGGCGTCATGCGCATGTTTTCCAAGCAGCAGGTGGTCGACGCGGTGAAGGCGTCCGTGCTGGCGCTGCTGCTCGGTACGGTGGGCAGCCTCTACCTGTACCTGTGCTTCGACGAATTCCGGGGGCTGATGGGCATGCCACTGAACGCGGGGTTGGCGCAGGCCGGCGCGGCGATGCAGGGTGGGCTGTGGATGCTGATCGGCGTGCTGGCGGTGTTCGCGGCGGTCGACGCGCCGCTGCAGCATTACCTGAACGCGAACAAGCTCAAGATGAGTGCGCAAGAACTCAAGCAAGAGAACAAGGAGTCCGACGGCAACCAGGAGATCAAGGGGCGGCGTCGGCAACTGATGCGCGAGCTGTCGCGCCGCCGCATGCTGGCCGCGGTGCCGACCGCCGACCTGGTGGTGATGAACCCGACCCACTACGCCGTGGCGCTGAAGTACGACGAAGCGCTGATGGGTGCGCCGCGCGTCGTCGCCAAGGGTGCCGACCTGCTGGCGATGACGATCCGCGACACCGCGCGCACGGCCCAGGTGCCGGTGCTGCAAGCGCCGGTGCTGGCGCGTGCGCTGTATGCCCACGCCGAGCTGGACCGCGAAATCCCCACCGCGCTGTTTGCCGCCGTCGCGCAAGTGCTGGCCTATGTGTACCAGTTGCGCGCCGCCATGACCGGCCGCGGCGCGATGCCTGCCGACTTGTCCGATCTGCCGGTTCCGCCAGAACTCGATCCGCACACTACACCCGTGGTCAAGGACGCCGATCCCGCCTGATCTGCGCGTGCTCGCATGCGGGCTTTCGCGCGGTGCTGCCGAGGGCGTGGGGTAACCGGCTCCGCTCATGTCCTCCAGGCCGGGTGACCGCTCAAACGCTTCGGGTCAAACCGATCCGGCCTTCCCCCTTTACTTCGCTGCGCCGGTCACCCCACGCCCTCGGCAGCCGGCACTGTTGTCGCATGCGAAGGCTTCAAACCCAGACCGCTTCGGTGATGGCGCGAGCGCTGGGGCGGGTTGCTGTGTGGAGTGAAGTAAAGGAGGAGGGCCGAGTCTTTTCCGGCCCGGGGGACATGAACGCAACACAGCGACCCGCCCCAGCGCTCCCTCACTGAACTTGGCAGCCCAGAACTGCGCACCATTCGCCCCCTTTATCGGGCTCAAGTTTGGGCAGTACGTCGGAACAATGGCAAGCATCAACCGGCGCTTTGCATGTCCGCACATCTCCTCTCCACAACGCCGTTGACGAACGCCGTCAAGGCCCTTTCCCGATGACCCCATTGCAGCAAGTGAAAGCCTGGCTGGGCCCGAACGCCCGGGCCATCAAGGCGCTGATGGCACCCCTGTTCATCGTGATGGTGCTGTCGATGATGGTGCTGCCGCTGCCGCCGTTCGCGCTCGACCTGCTGTTCACCTTCAACATCGCGATGGCGTTGATGGTGATGATGGTCGCTGCCTACATGGTCAAGCCGCTGGACTTCGCCGCCTTCCCGACGGTGATCCTGCTCACCACCTTGCTGCGGCTGTCGTTGAACGTGGCGTCCACGCGTGTGGTGCTGCTCGAAGGCCACACGGGCCCAGGCGCTGCCGGTGCGGTGATCGAATCGTTCGGCCACTTCCTGATCGGCGGCAACTTCGCCGTCGGGCTGATCGTCTTCGCGATCCTGGTGGTGATCAACTTCATCGTGGTGACCAAGGGCGCCGAGCGCATTGCGGAAGTCGGTGCGCGCTTCACGCTGGATGCGATGCCCGGCAAGCAGATGGCGATCGATGCCGACCTGAACGCCGGCCTGATCGACGAGAAAGAAGCCAAGCGCCGCCGCGCCGAAGTGGGCGACGAGGCAGAGTTCTTCGGCTCGATGGACGGTGCCAGCAAGTTCGTGCGCGGCGATGCGATCGCCGGCCTGCTGATCCTGGTCATCAACATCATCGGTGGCTTCGTCATCGGTGTGGCGCAGCACGGCCTGTCGGCAGGACAAGCGGCCGACAGCTACATCGTGCTGGCGGTCGGCGACGCGCTGGTGGCGCAGATCCCGGGCCTGCTGATCTCGGTGGCGGCGGCGATGGTGGTTTCGCGCGTCGGCAAGGGCAACGATGTCGGCACGCAGATCGCCGCGCAGATGTTCAGCTCGCCGCGTGCGCTCGCTATCACCGCCGGCGTCATCGGCACCTTGGGGCTGATCCCGGGCATGCCGCACGTGGTGTTCCTGCTGATTGCCTCGGGCCTGGGCTACGCCGCGTACTGGATGCGCGAACGCGACCGCATCGCCAGCGAGGCACCGCCAGCGTCGGCCACCGCGGTGGCAGAACCCAACGCCGAAGCGACCTGGGACGACCTGTTGCCCATCGACACGCTGGGCCTGGAAGTGGGCTACCGGCTGATCTCGCTGGTCGACAAGGCGCGCGAAGGCGACCTGCTGGCGCGCATCAAGGGCGTGCGGCGCAAGTTTGCGCAAGACGTGGGCTTTCTGCCGCCGCCGGTGCACATCCGCGACAACCTGGAGCTCAAGCCCAGCATGTACCGGCTGACCTTGCGTGGCGCGGTGGTGGGCGAGGGCGAGGCTTTCCCGGGCATGTGGCTGGCCATCAACCCCGGCAGCGCCAGCACCAACCTCATCGGCACGCGCACCACCGACCCGGCGTTTGGTCTGCCTGCGGTGTGGATCGAGGAGCGCCAGCGCGAGTCGGCCCAAATGAGTGGGTTTACGGTGGTTGATTGCTCGACCGTCGTGGCAACCCATCTTTCACACTTGATGCAACTCCACGCCGCCAAGTTGCTGGGTCGTGTGGAGGTCCAGCAACTGGTCGAACACGTGACCAAGCTGGCTCCCAAGATGATCGAGGACGTGGTGCCCAAAATGGTTGCGATACCGGCTCTGCAAAAAGTCCTCCAGCTGCTGCTGGAAGAAGGCGTGCACATCCGCGACATGCGCTCCATCGTCGAGAGCCTGGCCGAGAACGCTTCCACCGTCACCGACCCGGCCGAACTGGCCCGCCGCATTCGCGTGCACCTGGCCCCGTCCATCGTTCAGCAGATCTACGGCCCGAGCAAGGAGCTCGACGTGATCGCGCTGGAGCCCGACCTCGAACGCATGGTGGCGCAGGCACTCAGCTCGCCGCACGGCGCCGCACTCGACCCGGGCGTGGCCGACACGCTGGCCCGCCACGCCGCCGATTCGGCCAAGCGCCAGGAAGACCTGGGGCTGCCCGCCTGCCTTCTGGTGCCGGACGTGATCCGCGCACCGATGGCCCGCTTGCTCAAGCGTGCCGCACCGCGTCTGCGGGTGCTGGCGCACAGCGAAATTCCTGAAACCCATTCGATCCGCATTGGGTCGGTGATCGGAGCCACCCCATGAACGTCAAACGTTTCACCGCCCGTACCTCGCGCGATGCGCTCGCCCTGGTGCGCCAGGCCCTGGGTGAGGATGCGGTCGTGCTGTCCACCAAGCCCCACGGTGAGGGTGTCGAAGTGGTGGCGATGGCGCCGGAAAGCATGGCCCAGATCGAACGCATGGCGACTGCTGCCGCACCGAGCAATGGCGCTGCGATGGCGGCTGCCGCCAGCCGACCGGCTGCGGCCCGCCCAGCGCCTGGGCGACCCGGTGTCGCGAGAACGCAGCCCGCCCGGGCTGAAGCGGTCGCCACGGCTGCGGCCGACTCGGTCGAGGCCGACATCGAGCAACTGTCGATGAGCACGCTGTCGTTCCAGGACTATGTGCGTGACCGCATGCTCAAGCGTCGCCAGGTGGCGATGCAGGCCGACCAGGCCGCTGCGCGCGCGGCGACCCCCGTGGCCGAGTTGCCCGCCGGACCGCTGGCGGCACGGATGGCCGACGCCCCCGTGGCACGCCCCGCCGTGGCGCCCAAGCGCACGCCAACCGCCACATCCGCATCCGCATCCGCACGCACCGCTGCGGCCGTGCCGCCAGGACATGCGCCGGTGCTGGGCGCTCTGCATGGCGACATGGCCTCGCTGGGCATCGCCCCCCACCTGTCCCTGCACGAGCCGCCTGTGCTGCGCGAAGAGGTGATCGTGCGCCAGCCGGTCACGTCGGCAGCGACCGCCGCCGATGCCAGCGCAGCGCGCCGCGACCAGCAAGACATGATGAACGAGCTGCGCAGCGTGAAAGGCATGATTGAAGAGCGCTTCGGCGCGCTGGCCTTCATGGAGAAACTGCAACGCCAGCCAGCGCAGGCGCGCCTCACGCAAAAGCTCATCGATTGCGGCTTCTCGCCGGCGCTGATCCGCAAGCTGGCCCAGGGCATGGGTCCCGAGGTCACCGACGAAATGACCTGGGCGGCCCATGTGCTCGAACGCAACTTGTTCAGTGCCGACCGGGAGCCCTCGCTCGAAGACCAGGGCGGTGTCTACGCGCTGGTCGGCGCCACCGGCGTCGGCAAGACCACCACCACCGCCAAGCTGGCCGCGGCGTTTGCGACCCGCTACGGCGCGTCGCACCTCGGCCTGATCACGCTCGATGCCTACCGGGTCGGCGCCCACGAACAACTGCGTGCCTATGGCCGCATCCTCGGCGTGCCGGTGCACACCGCCCACGACCGCGCGTCGCTGGAAGACCTGCTCGAACTGCTGTCGGCCAAGAAGATGGTGCTGATCGACACCGCCGGCATGGCGCAGCGCGACAGCCGCACCCGCGAACTGCTGGACATGCTGGGTCACCGGTCTATCCACAAGCTGTTGGTGGTCAACTCGGCCGCGCAGGGCGAGACGATCGAAGACGTGTTGATTTCCTACCGCGCCAGCACCTGCCACGGCATCGTGCTGTCGAAGATGGACGAGGCCGTGAAGCTGGGCCCGGCGCTCGACGCGCTGATCCGCCACAAGCTCACCGTACTGGGCGTGGCCAATGGCCAGCGCGTGCCCGAAGACTGGCACCGGCTGTCGTCGAACGCCTTGCTGCACCGCGCACTGCGTCCGACCATCTCCACCGCCTACCGCATGGACTCCAGTGAGGTGAACCTGATCTTCGCCGCGCCGCAGCACCCGTCGCACCCCGTGGCCCCACACGCCGCCCTGATGGAACACGCCTGATGCCACGCGCTGCTTCGTTCCCCACCCCATTACCGCTACCCAACCCCTTCCCGTCATGACGACTGCATTCCCTCCCCCGATGCCGCTGGACCAGGCCGATGGCCTGCGCCGCCTGTTTGCCCATGCCCAGGTGCGCTTCGTGCCGGTGGTATCGAACCCGCACATGGCGTTTGGGGGTGTGATGCTCGAACGCCTGTGCAGCGGGTTTGCCGAGCAGGGCTGCCACACACTGGTCATCGACGCCGGTGAAAACGCGCCCGAGCCGAACGAGATCGCGCAGGTAGATCTGGCCGAATGCATCGAGACGCTGTCACCCGAGGTGTCGTACCTGGGCGCACGCGGCTTGCCGCTGCGCTACGTCGACGCCCAGGGCTCCACTGCGGGCTTTCTGAATGCGGTTGCCCGCGTCGCCCCCGGTGCCGATGTGGTGCTGGTGCACGCCAGCGCCAGCGAGCTGTGCCGCCTGTTCAGCCGCTACGACCTCAGCGCGCAGCCCAACAACCGGCCGCGTCCGCTGCTGTTGGCCGACGACCGGCCGGTCAGCGTCACCCATGCCTACGCGGCGATGAAGCTGCTGACACAGCGCGCGGGCCTGCTGGTGCACGACTTGTTGCTGAGTGCGGCGCCAAGCTCACCGCGCACTGAGCGCATTGCCATGCAGATCGCCACCTGCGCCGACGATTTCCTGGGCGCCGTGCTGCGCGACTGGGTGCAGGTCGATCCGGCCAGCGACCCGCGCAGCGCCTCGACAGCCGCACTGCAGCGCTGGGTGCGCGACACCCTGCAACCGGCGTGGGCTGAATTGGCCGCATTGCGCCCCGCCATGACCGCGCCCGCTCGACACGCGTTGAACTGAATCTCTGGAGCCGATCCATGTCCACGTACACCGCCAAAGGACAGCTCGACAACACGTCGATGCTCAAGCAGTACAGCCCGCTGGTGCGGCGCCTTGCGCACCAGATGATTGCCAAGCTGCCCGCCAACGTCGAGCTCGACGACCTGATCCAGGTCGGCATGATCGGCCTGGCCGACGCGCTGACCCGCTTCGACAGTGCGCAAGGCGTGCAGTTCGAGACCTTCGCCACCCAGCGCATCCGCGGCGCGATGCTCGACGAGCTGCGCGGCAACGACTACCTGTCGCGCGGCACGCGCAAGCAGCAACGCACCATCGAGGCGGCGGTGCACAAGCTGGAGCAGCGCATGGGCCGCGCCCCCGCCGAGAGCGAAATCGCTCGCGAGATGGGCATCACGCTCGCCGAGTACCAGGAACTGCTGGGCAAGGTGCGCGGCACGCAGCTGGTCTACTTGGAAGACATGTCGGGTGACGACGGCGACCAGGACTACCTGGACCGCCACGTGGCCGACGATTCGTTCAACCCGCTGGCGCAGCTGCAAGACCACCGCATGCGCGAAGCGCTGGTGGCCGGCATCAAGGTGCTGCCCGAGCGCGAGCAGTACGTGATGAGCATGTACTACGAGCACGACATGAACCTCAAAGAGATCGCTGCCGTGCTGAAGGTCACCGAGTCGCGCGTGTGCCAGCTGCACAGCCAGTCGATTGCGCGGCTGCGTGTCAAGCTGCGCGAATACTGAGGGGCTGACCCCGCCGACATCGCGCGCCGCGATGCTGCCGTGGCCCCTGCCCGCGCTGCTGAGCTGGGGCATGGCCTGGGCCGTGTTCGGCGGCCTGCATGTACTCGATACGCCTACCTTCATTGCGCTGCTTTGCGCGGCGGTCATCGGCGCGCTGCCGGCCGTGTGGTCACCGTGGCCACTGAGCGGCTGGCGCCGTGGCTTCATCGCGCTGGGCTTTCCGCTGTCGCTGGCCGCGTCAGGCATTGCCGGTGACCTGCCGGCCTGGGTCTGGCTGCTGCCGCTGGGCGCGTTGGCGTTGCTGTATCCATTGAACGCCTGGCGCGACGCGCCTTTCTTCCCGACGCCGCAGGGGGCCTTGGTGGGCCTGAAGCGGCTGGTGCGCCTGCCGGAGTCGGCCCGTGTGCTCGAAGCCGGCTGCGGTCTCGGCGATGGCCTGCGCGAGTTGCATGCCGAGTACCCGCGTGCCCAGCTCGACGGTGTCGAGTGGAGCTGGCCATTGCGCGCTGCCTGCCAGTGGCGCTGCGGCTTTGCGCGCATCACCCGGGGCGACCTGTGGAAGACCGATTGGTCGGGCTATCAGCTGGTCTATCTGTTCCAGCGGCCCGAGAGCATGCCGCGCGCCGTCGACAAGGCCGCCCGCGAACTGTCCGCCGGGGCCTGGCTGGCCAGCCTGGAATTCGAGGCGACGCAGCTGGAACCCGATGCCTGCCACCCATGCCCCGACGGGCGCCGGGTGTGGCTGTACCAGCAGCCGTTCAGGCCCAGAGTCACGCCGAGGCGCGAAGCGCTGTCCGGGATGAAGCCTAGCAGGCTGTTGAATTCCGCCGCACCGAGTTGACTGATGTCCTCGACACGAGCTGATTTGCGTCGTCTCGATCACGATCCAAACGCTCGCCATCGAGGTCTTGGCCCTTGGGCACCGGGTGTTGTCCACCCAGCCATCGCATTT
>JAKFUQ010000201.1 GCA_021732645.1 Rhizobacter sp.
ACACCCCCCTCCGCGCCCGACCACGGCACGCTCAGCTATGAACAATCGGGCGTCAACTACGACCTGATCGACCCGCTGAAGGTCGCCGCGCAGCGCGCGGCCGCCGCCACCGGTGCGCACCTCGCGGCGCATGGCTTCAGCGAAGTGGCCGCATCGCGTGGCGAGTCGGCGTATGTGGTCGACGTCGGCCCGTTTTATCTCGCGAGCATCGTTGAATGCCTGGGCTCGAAGTCGCTGGTGGCCGACGAGATGCAGCGCCTGACGGGCCACAGCCACTACGACGCGATTGCGCAAGACACCATCGCGATGGCGATCAATGACCTGATCACCGTCGGCGCCACCCCGCTGGTGGTGCAGGCCTACTGGGCGGCCGGCGGCTCCGACTGGTTCGCCGACACGCAGCGCGCGCAGGCGCTGGTGGCTGGCTGGAAAGCCGCCTGCGACCGCTGCGGCGTGGCCTGGGGCGGCGGCGAGACGCCGGCGCTGGCGGGCATCGTCGAAGCGGGCCGCATCGACCTCGCCGCCTCGTGCACCGGGCTGATCAACCCGAAAGAGCGGCTGTCGGTCGGCGACCGGCTGGCGCCGGGCGATGCGATCGTGCTGCTGGCGTCGAGCGGCATCCACGCCAATGGCCTGAGCCTCGCGCGCAAGCTGGTCGAGCGGTTGCCGCAGGGCTATCTGACCCCGGTCGAACCCGGTGTGTCCGAGCTGACCTACGGCGACGCGCTGCTGGCGCCGACGGTGCTGTATTCACCGGTCACCGAAGCGCTGTACCAGGCCGGCATCACGCCGCACTACTGCGCCAACATCACCGGCCACGGCTGGCGCAAGCTGCTGCGCCACCCGGCCGTACACACCTACCGCATCCACACCGTGCCCGACGTGCCGCCGGTGCTGAAGTTCATCCAGCAACATGCTCAGCAGGACGACCTGGAGGCCTACAGCACGCTGAACATGGGGGCTGGTTTCGCGCTGTTCGTGCCGGCCGACCAGGCCGAACGCACGGCAGCGGTGGCCAAAGCCCAGGGCGTGCGCGCCTGGGTGGCCGGCCACATCGAAGCCGGGCCGAAACGCCTGCTGATCGAGCCGCTGGGGTTGGAGTTCGGCGACGACGCGCTGCAGCTGCGCTGACCTTGCACCGAGCCCGGACACCACGGGCACCTACAATCGCCAGTGACGGGCCTCCCCGCATGGAAGCGCGGCCAACCGGGTCAGGTCGGGAACGAAGCAGCCCCAACCGTCGTGACCAGTGCCGGGGTCAGGCTCGTCACCTTCATGGCCCTTGAACACAGGCGCATGCTGAATCCGGCTGCGATCGCGTCATTGATCGGCGTCTACGACTCCGGCGTCGGCGGCCTGTCAGTCTTGCGCGCGCTGAAGGCGAAGCTGCCAGGCGAATCCTTCACCTACGTGGCCGACTGCGGCCACGCACCGTATGGCGATCGGTCGGCCTCGTTCGTTGAAAGCCGTGCCCACGACATTGCCAGCTTCCTGACGGGACTAGGCGCCAAGGCGCTGGTGATCGCCTGCAACACCGCCAGTGTCGTCGCGGTGCAAAGCCTGCGCGAGCGGTACACCCTGCCCATCGTCGCGATGGAGCCGGCCATCAAGCCGGCCACACAACTCAGCCGGTCGAAGGTCGTGCTGGTGCTGGCGACCAGCAACACCATTCGCAGCCCGTCCGTCGCGCGGCTGTGCAGCACCTACGGCGCGGACACGCGGGTCATCCTGCAAGCTTGTCCGGGCCTGGCCGATCAGGTCGAGCGCGGTCGATTCCACGATGACGTGACGCTGCAGCTTCTGGAGGCTTACCTGCGCCCCGGCCTCGATGCAGGCGCCGACACCATCGTGCTGGGTTGCACGCACTATGCGTTCCTCGTTGATGCCATCGCGAAAGTTGCAGGTGAGGCGGTCACGATCGTCGAGCCGTCGGAGGCGATTGCCAGCCAGCTGTCTCGGGTTCTCTCAGCCTCAACAGCCCTGCCGCACAACACCGCAGCCACCACGACGTTCTACACGTCTGGCCCGCCGCGCGAGTTGGCCGCGTTCCTCGATTTCATCGGCGAGCCCTCAGCGCAGGTGCATGCGCTTCCCGCAAGCGGTAGCTGAACGCGAGGGCGAGGTTCAGTCCGTGCGCTTGTAGCCCGACTCTCGCTGGCTGCGCACCGCCAGCATGAACACGGTGTCGATGTCGGCCACATACCGATACAGCGCCACGTAGCCACGCGCAGCAGTGCCGATGACCAGCTCGCGTTTGCCACCCTTCACGGGTCGGCCAATCAGCGGACTGCCGGCCAGCACTTGTATGGCCTGCAGAATTTGAGTAATGCGCTCCGGCGCGCCGTCAACATCGAACCGGCTCATGTGATCGAAGAAACGATCGAAGTCGTCGAGCACCTCGGGGGCCAGTTCGATACGCGCCATGGCGCGACTCAGCGAGCGCGTTGGCGTGCCACCGGTTTGCGTGCACGTTCACCGCGCGATCTGGCCTCCAGATACGCTTTCGCCTCGTCCCACGGCACGGCCTTCCCAGTGGCGAGAAGCTGAGCCCAGCGCTGATCGGCGACGCGGTGGAAGTCGTCGTCCAGTTCGGCCTGCTCGACGGTCTGAGCGATCGCATCGAGGATGAAGGCGTGGGCCGTCTTTCCGGCGCGCTCGGCCGCAACCGTCACACGGGCCTTCAGGTCGTCTTCGATTCGGATGGTGGTGGTGGACATACGCAGCCCTCGTTTCTGCACGAATGTAGCACTGAAGTGCTACATCGACAGGCAGCGGCAATCGATGTGTCGGCATCGCTCGAACCGCGCAGGTTCTGCTCAATTCGACTGCTTGAACGCCATCACTGCCTGGTTGCGCAATGTGCGCAGCAGCGACAGTTCCTTCTCGTCGAGCTCGATGCCGCCGGCCTCGGCCTGGTCGGCGTAGATCATCGCGAACGGCGTGCCTTTCATCAGCAAGGGCAGCAGCAGGAACGACGGTGCGTTCACCGTCTTCCTGTACCAGGCGGGCAGCCGCGCCGCCATCGCGGGCGTACCGGCATCGCGGATCAATGTGTCGGCGCCCTTGAGGCAGACCGCGGCGAATAGATCGGTGCCACCTTTCAACGGCACCTTGAACAGCGCGGCTGCGGCTTCGGCACTGTCACCCAGACCGAAGCGGCCGGTCAGTGTGTCGGTCTTCGGGTCGCGCAGGCAGAACAGCACGCGGCGGAAGCCCAAGGCGCGGTACATGGTCTCGAGGATCATGCGCAGCACTTCGTTGAGTTTGAAGTCCTCGACCATCGAATTGGTGATGTCCTGGATGCCAGCGGCCAGGATGTCGGCAGCCCGGCCCACGGCGGGCGGTGGCATGGCAACGGTGGGGTCGAAGGCCTGCGTCGGCATCAAGCTCATCGCCTGAAGTTCATGCGGCGACAGGGAGTCGGAGCCGATGATCTGCACCTCGCCTACGGTCAGGCTGCTGCTCTGCGTTGGCGCAGGGGCGGCCACCGGCGCCAGCAGTCGCGCGGCACGCGAGGTGCTGCTGACCGACAGGCTCATCGCCCGTGCCGAGTCGGTCAGCTTGACGCGGGCCTGCGCCGTCACTTCGGTGATGTGTTTCGCGCTCAGGCCGAGCACGCGCGCATAGCGCTCGGCGGTGTGACCGACGGCCGCAGCGGCCGTGGCCGGGTCGGACCGCAGCAGCGTGTCGGTCAGGTCGTTGGCGGCCATCGCCAGCCAGCGCAAGCGCTCGGCGGACACCTCGGGTGCACGGGTCGGTGGATCGCCCGCGGGCTTGCGCATGCAGCGTTGCAGGCTGTCCGGCAGGCCCCAGGACTTCGCCACGCCGATGCCCAGCGCCTCGTAGCTCAGCCCCAGCACCTGGACCGAGGCCGACTCTTCAGCACCCGGTCGCGGCGCGTCGCCGGGCGCCATGCCACGGCTAAGCAGGCTGCGGATCTGACGCGCTTCGTCAGGGAAATAGAACTCGCTGAGCAGGCGACCCAGGTTCTGGAACATCGAGCCGATGAAGGCCTCTTCGCTCTCGCGCCCCGAAGCGCACAGCTCGCTGGCCAGTGTGCCGGCCAGCAGGGATCGCAGGAACTCTTCCTTCAGCAGGTTGGCGTGCGCCTTGTCCTGCATGTGCTCCAGCAGCACCAGGCTCAGCGCCATGTTGCGGATGCCGGCAAAGCCGACCAGCGCCGCCGCGCGCGAGATGGTGCTGATGCTGCCGCCGCCGGCATGCCGGTAGCTCGCGGTGTTGACCACCCGCAGCAGCTTGTTGGTCAGCGCCACGTCCTTCAGGATTTCATTGGACAAGCTGTGCAGGCTCTCGGTCTCGGAGGTGGCCACGCGCTGGATGCGCGACACCGCATCCGACAGCGCTGGGAAGTCGCTCTTGTGGCGCATGCGGCGCAGCAAGAAGTCGAGCGTGCCGTTGGTGCCATGCGTGCCAGCGGCCGATGCGCCGCCGGTGGTCACCGCGGGCTGCGCCCAGGCCTGCAAGGCATCGCGGAACGCCGCCGCACTCGGGTAGCGACTGGCGGTGTCACGGGCCATCGCCCGCAGCACGATCGCACGCAATTTGTCGTCGACCTCGGGGCCGGTGCATTCAGGCAAGGCCAGGTCTTCGTTGATGGCACGGTGCACCGCGCGGTTCGCATCGCTCTCGACCATCACACGCCGGCCAGCCAGCAGTTCGGCCACCAGCAAGCCGGCAGCAAACACATCCATCGCCGGCGTTGGCGACAGGCCCAGTGCCGCTTCCGGCGACAGGTAGCCCGGCGTGCCGATCACGCGGTTGGCATGCGACGCATCGTTGGCTTTCACCGCGATGCCGAAGTCCATCACCCGCGCGCGGCCCGCCAGGTCGATCAGTACATTCGACGGCTTCAGATCGCGGTGCACCAGGCCGGCTTCGTGCGCCGCCTGCAGCGCGCTGAGGATGTCGACGGCGATCGCCACCGCTTTCTGCGGCTCATAGGCGCCCTGGGCCTTCAGCACCTCGGTCAGCGTGTGGCCGGCCACGTACTCGAAGACGAGGAAAGGCTGGCCATCGTGAACATCGGCTTCGAACACCGGAACGATGTTCGGATGGGTCAACCGGCTGACGCTGCGCGCCTCGTGCAGCCATTGCGTGTCGTCGTCGGCCGCGCTGAGGCCGTTGCGCCGCATGATCTTCACGGCGACCTCGCGCTCCAGGTGTGGGTCGAAGGCCAGCCAGACGCTGGCCTGCGCGCCTTGGCCGAGCACGCGACGCAGTTCGAATCGGCTCAGTCGCTGCGGCGCGACCGCATCGAAGGTCATCAGTCCCATGTCCGTACCACCCGGCCGCTCCGAAGGTACAGAGCGCACCCCCGGAGGGCAGCAAACGCAGTTGGCGTGGGGGCCATCGGTCAGTCCGTCGCCACAGCAGGGTTCTGGGCGACCGACGGCATGTCTTCGCGCGGCACGGCGGTCTGGACCGGCTCGCCCGTGCGCAGTGCATGGCGCGCGGCGACCAGGGCCTCCTGCACGCGTTTCGGCGTCAGACCGAGGCTGCGTGCATAGCGAATGGCAACCGATTGGCGAGGTGCAGCAGCACGCACGGTTTGGGTGGTGGCAGCGGATGCCACCGGCTCTGCGGTCGGATTCGATGCCGCATCGACCGCCTCGTTGGCCGCACTGGCGGTGATGCGCAGCACGTCGATGTCAGTGTCCGGCGCACGCACGGGCAACTCGATGGGCAGGCGGCGGATCATGTGCATCATCTCCTCGCCCAGGCCCCAGTGGCGAGCCACGGCAGCGCCCAGCGCTTCGATGTCGATGCCCAGAACGGCGAACGAGGCGTCGGACTCCGTCCAGCCCGGCGTGGATGCGGTGCCCTTGGGGGCTCCGGCGGGTGGCGGCAGTCGGCGCATCAGCGCTCGGATCTGCTCGTAGTCGTCGGGAAAGTGGTATTGCGCCAGCAAGCGCCCCAGGTTCTGCAACACCGCCACCAGGTACACCACCTCGGCGTCGTAGCCTGCCGGGCGAAACACCTGCGCGGTGTAGCCCGCCAGCCGCACACGGTCCATCACCTCGCGCAGGGCAGTGGCACCGGATTCAGACAAGGGCCCGGGCCACTGCCGCAAGCCGTTGGCCGCGAGCCGCACGCCGTTCAGGCCGATCAACGCAATCGCACGACGAATCGTCAACACCGGGGCCGACCCCGATGCCTGGGAGCCTTGCACGTGCGCCGAGTTGGCCTCGCGCAGCAGTTCGAAGGTCAATGCCATGTCGCGCAAGATGTGGCGCGAGATCTCGTCGGTGTGATGCCCGTCCATGGCCGCCAGGCGCTCGACGCGGGCGCTCATGCCGTTCAGGGCAGGCAAGGTGCCCACCGTGCGCAGACGGTCCAGCATCAGCTCCAGCGGGCCGTCACGGCCACGCGCTTCGGCTTCGCGCCAGCCTTGCAGTGCGCGCAGGAAGGTGCGCGCACTCAGGTAGCGCTGACGCGGTTGCCCGGCAGTGCTTCGGTTGGCGATGGCGCGCAAGGCCTCAGGCAACGGGTGCACCGTGTTCCACGACAGGCGCACCAGTTCACGGCCGAGCGGTGGCAGGCGGGCCATGGCTTTCGACAGATCGGGTTCGTCCAGCACGGGCTCGCCGCTGAGCAACTGGTGCAGAAGCAGCCCGCAAGCGAGCACATCGCGCTCGGCAGCGTCGCGCTGGGCTCGCAATGCATCGGCTTCGGCCAGCGTGGCATGGCCAGGGCCGCGCTTGCCAATGTCGGCGGTCAGCGCGTGGGTCGGCCCGCTGGCGGTGGCGAGCGCCATCACCCGCACGCCGCCCGTCTCGTTGATCAGCAAGCTGTGCAGTTGCAAGTCATGGTGTGCGGCGCCTGATTCATGGGCGAACGCGAGGCCTTCGAGCACGTCGCAGACCCAACCCACCGCCTCCAGTGGCGCCGGTTTCGGGTTGATGGCCAGCCATTCGCCCAGCGTCAGGCCATGCACCCGGTCGGCTGCCAGGTAGGGCCACTGTTCTTGCACCCCGACCTCCACGCCTGGCGCCAGGTGCGGATGGTCGAGCCTGGCGGCCTGCCGCGCCGACAACAGCCAGCGGTCCAGCGCCATCGCATCAATCGGCTGCACCCGCGGCAGCGTCAGCACGAGTTCTTGCTGAATCTGCGGGTCGAACACCAGCCACACCATGCTGCCGTCGCTCTTGCCCAACAACTGACGCAACTCGAAGCGGCCAAAGCTGCGGCCGAGCGGGTTCGGTCGGGTGGTGTCAGAGGTGGCGGCAGTTCCGGTCATGGCGGGGGTTATCGGAGCATCCCTATTGGAATGCGCCGAACACTGCCACCATGGCGTGAAATCAGGGGCGTTTGCAGCGCATTTGCGCCGTGTTTGCGACCCGGCCTGCGACCGAGATCTACCGTGCTTCGTCCATTTCTACGACCGTTCCCTGGGCGGTGATGAACGCGCACCGGACTGTCGCCGCGGGCTGCAGCCGCAGCACGGCGCGCCGATAGCGATCGAGTTGACGTCGATAAGTGTCGTGCTGCTCAGGCGCCAGATTGAGCTTGTAGTCCAGCACCCACCACACACCGTCGGCCGCCAGGTCCGCCGCACGATAGACCTCGGTGGGCCGCAATTGCACCAGGCGGTCGATGCGCAGCAACTCGCCACCATCGCTCACGCTGACCTCGTTGCCCGCCCAGGCCAGGCCGTCAGGGTCGAAGTAGCGCTGGCACTCACGACTGCCCAGAATCGCCGCGGCCACCCGCTGCACCTCGGCAGCGCTGGTGCTGAATTCTTGAGCCGCTGCGGCGGCCAGCCTGTCCAGCGATGCCGCGACCGGAGGCCACACCCGTGTCGCCCATTCGAGCACCCGGTGTACCGCACAACCCAGGCGGCGATTCGGGTCGTCGTGCCCATCGAGGGTCGACGCCTGGGGTGACGGTGGCTGTGCGAACAGGGCACCGGATCGCGGGGGTCGAAGGTGCTCGCTCACATCGGCAACTGGACGCCATATCGGCAGGGTCTGCAAATGGACATCGGGCGGCGGCAGCAGCGTAACGTCGGTGTGGTCAAGCGTCGGCACCCAGGGCGCTGAATGCGACGCCAGACGCTGCCACCACGACGAGCCGCTGGGCGTGCCGTGGGGCTCGGTCGCACTGAGCACCACCTGGTGTTTGGCGCGCGTCATCGCCACGTACAAGCCGTTCAACTCCTCGCGGTGGCGCGCGTCGGCTTCGTCGTCGAGCAGACGCTGCAGCGACGGCGGGCCGCTGGACATGGCATACACGAAGGCACAACACAGCGGGTGCGGTGATTCGACCGGCCAGTGCACCAGCAGGCTGGCACTCTCAGCCTGGGTCGGCTCGGGCTGGGTGTCCATCACGAACACCACCTCGGCTTCCAGGCCCTTCGCACCGTGGATGGTGAGCAGCTGCACCGCCTGGCGCTGCGTCGGCGCCGGTGTCTTCAGGCTGCGCCTGCGCAGCGCGCGCACGAAGTTGTAGGGCGTTGCCCCGCGTGCACCATCGAGTACCAGCGACTGCGCCAGCACCGCCTCGATCGCCGCCTGCGCCGCAGCACGCCGGGTCGGTGGCACGGCAGCCAGCGTGCGCGCCAACAGGTCGCCTTCGCTGACGATGCGGTCGAGCAGGTCGTGCGGCGGCAGCACATGGGTGGCGTGCTGCCACGCGGCCAGCCGGTCACGGGCTTGCTGCAGCGCGGGGCTGGGCGCAGCGAGTGTCTGCAGCGCGTTCCACCAGGCCAGCGGGTCGCGCATGTGCTGGGGCGACGCCGGCGTGGAGGCGGCACAGACCCGTGCGGCATCAGCCACAGCGGTGGCCAGACACACCAGGTCGTCGTCGCTGCAAGCGAAGAGCGGGCTCTTCAGCGACTGGGCCAGCGACAGCGCATGGCCGGGTGAGGCCAGCACGTCGAGCAAGGCGATCAGGTCCTGCACCTCGGGTTCGTCCAGCAGCGCGGTTTTCTCGACCGCAGCGCAGGGCACCCCGAGCGCGGCCAGCGCCGGCGCCACCAGGCGGAGCGACTCGCGCTTGCGACTGAGTACATACACCTCGCCCGGCGCCACGCCACGGGCCAGCACGTCGCGGACCGCGCGGGCGACCAGGTCGGCCTCTCGTTGTCGCAGCCGCTGCTCCGGTTCCGTGCGCGGCACGCTCAGGGTGTCGCGCCACGCGTCATCGGCATCGTCGCGACCTTTGGGTGCGAGCAGTACGGGCGGCAAGCAGACCACCCCGGCGCCCACGACGGACTCCAGCTCGGTCGAGTGCGAGCGAAAACCGGCGAACTCGCCGTCGTGTTCAGCCTGCGAGAACACACCGTTCAGTGCCGCCAGCACCTCGGGTGCATTGCGCCGGGTGTGGTCGCAACTCAGCACGGCTCCGCCCAGGCCCTGCGAAATGAAGTCGCGAGCTGCCTCGAACACCTTGGGCTCGGCGCGACGAAATCGGTAGATGCTCTGCTTCGGATCGCCCACGATGAACACGCTAGGGGCACGCTGGCCGCTGGCCCCGCCACCCGCGCCGACATAGCCCGACAACCACGCCGCGAGTGCGTGCCACTGCAGGGGGCTGGTGTCCTGGAACTCGTCGATCAGCAGGTGGCGCACTCGCACATCGAGCCGCTCCTGCACCCAGCCCGACAGCACGGAGTCACCGAGCAGCGCGACCGCACAACGTTCGAGGTCTGCCATCTCGACCAGCCCGCGCGCCTTCTTGTACGACGCCAGTTCAGCGAACAACACACGCGACAACCGCACCATGCGCAGGTGCTCGTCGCACGCGTCGTGCTGCGCCATCGCGCTGCGCAGGGTGGTCAACACATCGATCGCGGCTTGCAGCTCGGGCGCCTCGCTCAGCCCCTTGCGCAGCGTGTCCGCTTTCGTGAACAGTGCCAGCCACAGGGCGGCCACCATGGCCGCATCGTCACCAACCGACGACCCGCCCGTCGACAGCGCCGCATCGATCGCGCTCGCCGCGTTGCGCGACACCTTGCCGCTGGCCTGACCCAGCACGCAGGCACAGCGCTGCATCGTCTGTTGCACCGCTGCCAACCGCACCCAACTCGCCGGGTGGGCGCTGCCGTCGGCACCGGGCCACGCCGGCACCGGTGCGGCGACGCTGCTCGCCAGCGTGCCCGCCGCATCGGCCAATTCGATCTCGACGCGCTTGGTCCAGGCCGCCGCCAGCCACTTGCGCAACTGCGAACGGCCGTGCCGCTGCACCAGGTGGTGGTAGTCGGCGCGCAGGGTGTCGTCGGCCACGACCGCACCGTGAAAGCGGCGGTAGACCTCGCTCTCGTGGTCGGCGATGTCATCGACGATCTGCGCGTCGCGCTGCATGCCCAGCTCACGCAGCAGGTCGAGCGGTGCGGCCTTCAGCAACTGCGAGAACCAGGCGTGAAAGGTGCGAACCTCGACCGCTCGGCCGCCTTGCTGCAAGCGCTGCTGCAAGCTGCCCAGCGCAGGCGCCAACGCACGTGCACTGACGGCGTCCAGGCCGCGCTCTTGCAAGGCCTTGATCCGCCCCTGCTCGCTGCCGACGCCGTCGGCATGGCTGGCCAGCAGCTCATGGAGCCGCGCACGCATTTCGCCTGCCGCCTTGCGGGTGAAGGTGATGGCCAGGATGTCTTGCGGCAAGGCGCCGTCGAGCAGCGCACGCAGGATGCGCGACACCAGTATCCATGTCTTGCCTGCCCCGGCGCAGGCTTCGACGACCACAGGGCGTTGCGGATCGCAGGCAACCTTGTAGAACGCCTCGGCAGCCACCACCGCACCGTCGATGCGGTAGGCAGGTGGCGGTTTGGGATCGGGCGCGCTCATGTTGATGCCGCGGGCAGCGCCGCTTCCGCCCATTGATCTCGGCGGCACAGGCCGCGCGCATCGCAGTGTTCGCAGGCCCTGCCCTCGCCCAGCGCGGGCAACGCCGCGCCACCGCGCAAGCGCGCCAGGTCGCGCCCCAGCCCATCGACCAAGGCCAGCGCGCTGCGCTCGACATCGGGGTGCGGCACTTCGGTAATGGTCTTCGGATCGTCGAGCGACAGGTACATCGCCGCCAATGGCCCGATGTCGCCAACCGCCCTGCCCTGCTCGATGGCGAGCGCCGCGTAGAACGGCAACTGCGTGTCTTCCTGGGGCTGCCTGACCTTGGCGCGCAGGCCCGCCGTGTCGCCTGTCTTGTAGTCGATCAATTGCGTCACCGGGCCCTGCTGGCTGCTGACGCTGTCGATGCGGTCGATCACGCCGTGCATGGCGATGCCCTGCCACGCCTCCGGATATACCGTCCAGTCGCGCTCGCCGTCGAGCCATTGCGCACCTGTCAGATCGCGTTGGTGCAGCCACACGACATAGCGCAGCGCAAATCGCTCGAAGGTGGCGGCGAAGGGCAGGAAGTCGGCGTCGGCCAGACCCATGTGGTTCTGCACTTCGCTGGCGCAGGTGGCCAGTCGGCGCGCATCGTCATTCGGCTCGGGCGGCACCGGACGCGTCATGTGGAATTGATGCAGCACGGCATGCAGCCAGGTGCCGTAATCACGCTTCTCCACTTCGCCATCCAGTTCGTCGGCCGCTTGCAGACCCAGCATCCGCAGCGCGAAAAAACGGTAGGGGCAGGCACGCAACGCCTCACAGGCACTGGCGCTCAGGCGATCGGGCAACAGCGTCGCAGCGCTCGGCAGCGGCCGGGCGACCGGGTTCGGAGGCACGATTTTCGTGATGCGGGGGTCTGGCGCCTGGGTTCGAACGTCACCGTCGGCCAGCCGCTGCGCTGCCAGCAGCCGTTCGAGCCAGGGGCTGGCAGACAGCGGCTCTCCATCGTCATCGGTGCGACGCAGCAAAGTCACCGGCGTGCGCCGCAGCGCCTGTGCAAAGGCGATGAGATCGCGCTCGCGGCGCTCGGCCGCAGTCAACAGACCCAGCGCCTGGGCTTGCGCATCGCTGAGCAGCGGGTGCGGTGAGGGGGTCACACCCAGTTGCTTCTCGTCGGCACCGGGCCAGACGATGGCCGAGAACGGCCGCAGCATCGCCCGCGCCGCCGGGATCACGATGACGGCTGGCGCCTCGGGCGACGCCGGCACATAGCTCGCGTGTTCCAGTGCCGCATCGACCCAGCGCGTGTAATCGGCCAACGTCAGCGTCTCGTGGAGAGCGCCCCACAGGTCGGCGCTGTTCAGGTGCAGTACCGACAGCACTTGCCGGCCCGCATCGTCGTTGGCCAGCGTGGCTGCCAGACCACTGGCTTGCAGGGCGGCCGACAAGCGCTCGCTCCAGGCGGCCAGGGTTGGCGTGCCAGCGCTGCGCAGCGGCTCGCTTGCCTGGGCCGCCAGCGCCCACAGCGCAGCGGCAGCAGCAGGCAGGCGCTGCGGGCGCACCGACGCCGGTCGTGACCATTGCTCGCGGCGCAGCGCCGATTCGAGCATGGCAACCGCTCTGCCGTCGAACGATGAGTGCAGATCGGCAGGCCAGGTCTTGATGGCATCGAGCAGGTCGTCCACGGTGGCGGTGGGCGATGCCGAGCGCAACAGCGCCATCACGCCCGCCGCTGCCCGCGTGGTCGACAAGGTCCAGCCGGTTTCATCGCGCAGCGGCACGCCTTGCCGGGCCAGCAGCGCACGCACCCGCCGCACCAGCAACCGGTCTTGGGCGATCAGGGCGACCGGCGCGCCCTGCGTCGCCAGATCGGCCAGCACCTGCGCGGCAGCGCGCTGCGCCTCGTCTTCGAAGCCGGTGCCCACCTGGACCTGGATGCGTGCGTGCGGTGCCACGGCGCGGATCGGGTCATCGCCGGGCGGGTCGGCATCGATCCACAGCACGGGTACCGCGGCCGCATCGACAAGCTGCTGCGTCAGCGCATCGACGCCGCCTGCCTGCACGACGATCCACGCCGACGGTTGCCACGAGAACAGCACATCGGTCGCCGCTGCGGGAAGCGCAGCAGCCCATTCGAACGCGATGCGCGCCAGATGCCGCTCGGTGCCGCCCACGCCACCACCACCTCCGACCACCGCCAGCGCGGCACGGCCTTCGGCGAGATAGGGTTCGCGTTGCGCTGGTGGCACGGCGGCCACGGCGCGGGCGATGGCCTGCGCGGTTTGCGCCAGCATGTGAGCCGCCTGATCGAAGGCACGCGGGTCGCTGCGCAGCCAGGTGGCAAAGACCGACTGACTGCGCAGCAGCCGACGGGCCGTCAGTGCATCGAGCGCGGCATCGAAACGCAGGTCGTCTCCCGACGCCGGGTCGGCCGCATCGATGCTGCGCGCCAGCGTCTGCGTGGTCTCGACGCGCGGCATCCACCCCTCGTGGGCCACCCAGGCTGCGCGCGCCAGAGGCACGTGCTGAGCAAAGGGCACCAGACATACCGCATCTCGCAACGCCACGCCGTGCGCTTCGGCCCAGTGCGCGGCGGCGCTCACAGCGCCAGCCCAGGGGTCGCCACGCTCATCCCAGAGTAAGATTTTTGTCATCGTGGTGATAGAAGAACAGTCGCGGCGCCACTGCGCAGCGCCCCAAGGTCATGACCCCGATGTGACAAAATGATTGTGCCTTGCCGCTCCATTCTGGGCAGGTCAGTACCGAGGATTCATCATGAGCAGTGAACTGATCACACACACCTCCGACGCATCGTTCAACAGCGATGTCATCCAATCGAGCAAACCCGTTTTGGTGGACTACTGGGCCGAATGGTGCGGCCCCTGCAAAGCCATCGCTCCGATTCTTGACGAGGTGTCGAAGGCCTACGATGGCCGCTTGCAGATCACCAAGATGAACGTCGACGAGAACCGCGACGTGCCCGCCAAGTACGGTATCCGCGGCATCCCGACGCTGATGCTTTTCAAGAATGGCACCTTGGCGGCCACGAAGGTGGGCGCGCTGACGAAGGCTCAGTTGACAGCGTTCATAGACGGCAACCTATAATCTCTTCATCGCTTCGGAGTTTTGCTCCATCACGCTCATCTCCGCAAATCTCCTGCTTGCGGTCGGGCTCGCCAGCGGTAGCTCCTAGCGTTCGGCTGGTGGCCCCAGCCCCCCTCTCCCTCCAGTGGTTCAGCGCTTCGATGTCGCCCGTGCAGCGTGGGCCACAGCCCT
>JAKFUQ010000210.1 GCA_021732645.1 Rhizobacter sp.
GTTGAATTCCCCCCGCCATGCCCACTGCAGCCAAGGCCGCCCCATGACTCACCGTCCGATCCGCTCGATCCTGATCGCCAACCGCTCCGAGATCGCCATCCGCGTCATGCGCGCCGCCTCCGAAATGCGCATCCGCACGGTGGCCATCTATTCACAGCAAGACCGCCAGGCGCTGCACCGTTTCAAGGCCGACGAGAGCTACCTGGTCGGCGAGGGCAAAAAGCCACTGGCGGCCTATCTCGACGGCGAAGACATCCTGCGCATCGCACGCCGTGCGGGTGCCGATGCCATCCACCCCGGCTATGGCTTTCTGAGTGAGAACCCCGAATTCGCCGATGCGGTGATCGCTGCCGGCATCCGCTGGATCGGCCCGTCGCCCGACGTGATGCGCACCCTCGGCAACAAGGTCGCGGCACGCCATGCGGCCGTGGCTGCCGGCGTGTCGGTGATGCCGGCCACGCCGCCCTTGCCGCTGGACGTGGCCGAATGCGCGAAGCTGGCTGCTGGCATCGGTTACCCGGTGATGCTGAAAGCGAGTTGGGGCGGCGGCGGGCGCGGCATGCGGGTCATCGAGCACGAGGGCGAGCTGGCCAGTTCACTGGAAGCCTCGCGTCGCGAAGCGCTGGCTGCTTTCGGCAACGACGAGGTGTACTTCGAGAAGCTGATCCGCCGCGCGCGGCATGTTGAGGTGCAGATCCTCGGCGACCAGCACGGCAATTTGGTGCACCTGCATGAACGCGACTGCACCGTTCAGCGGCGCAACCAAAAGGTCGTCGAGCGCGCGCCGGCCCCGTACCTGGACGCGGCAGGCCGTGCCGCGCTGTGCGACAGCGCACTGCGCTTGATGCGCTCGGTGGGCTACACCCACGCCGGCACGGTCGAGTTCCTGATGGATGCAGATGACGGCAAGTGCTACTTCATCGAGGTCAACCCACGCATCCAGGTCGAGCACACGGTGACCGAGATGATCACTGGCGTCGACATCGTCAAGGCGCAGATCCGCATCACCGAAGGCGGCCACATCGGCGTCACCGAAAGCTCGCCTGAGGCGGCGACCGGTCTGCACCCGACCGGCGTGCCGCTGCAGGAAAAGATTCCGCTGAACGGCCACGCGCTGCAATGTCGCGTGACCACCGAAGACCCGGAAAACGGCTTCCTGCCCGACTACGGCCGGCTCGCCGCCTACCGCAGCGCCGCAGGTTTCGGCATCCGGCTCGACGCGGGCACGGCCTACGGCGGCGCGGTGATCACCCCGTATTACGACTCGCTGCTGGTCAAGGTGACCGCGTGGGCACCCACCACCGTGGAAACCATCCAGCGCATGGACCGCGCGCTGCGCGAGTTCCGCATCCGCGGCGTGTCGACCAACCTGCAGTTCCTCGAAAACCTGATCAACCACCCGACCTTCGGCAACGACGTGAAGGGCGAGCTGACCACCCGCTTCATCGAGAACACGCCCGAGCTGCTGGCCTTCGCCGCCCGCCGCGATCGCGCCAGCAAGCTGCTGCGCTTCCTCGGCGAGGTCGCCGTCAATGGCAACCCCGAGGTCAAGGGCCGCGTGCTGCCCGCGCTGCCGCTGCCGAAACCGGTGCTGCCGAAGGTCGATCTAGACACGCCGATCCCCGACGGCACCCGCCAGCGATTGCAGATCCTCGGCCCCGCCGGGTTCGCGCAGTGGATGCTGGCGCAGAAGCCCGTGCTGATGACCGACACGACGATGCGCGATGCGCACCAGTCGCTGCTGGCCACGCGCATGCGCACCGCCGACATGCTGCCGATCGCGCCGTATTACGCGCGCGAACTGTCGGGCCTGTTTTCTCTGGAATGCTGGGGTGGCGCCACCTTCGACGTGGCCCTGCGCTTTTTGAAGGAAGACCCGTGGCAGCGCCTGGCGCAGTTGCGTGCGGCGGTGCCCAACGTGCTGCTCCAGATGTTGCTGCGCGGCTCGAACGCGGTCGGCTACACCAACTACGCCGACAACGTGGTGCGCCATTTCGTCGAGCAAGCGGCGGTCAACGGCGTCGACCTGTTCCGCGTGTTCGACTCGCTGAACTGGGTCGAGAACATGCGCGTCGCCATCGACGCCGTGGTCGAGAACGGCGGGCTGTGCGAGGGTGCCATCTGCTACACCGGCGACCTGTTCGACGGCGCCCGGCCGAAGTACGACCTCAAGTACTACCTCGGCATCGCCCGCGAGCTGCAGAAGGCCGGCGTGCACCTGCTGGCGATCAAGGACATGGCCGGCATCTGCCGGCCACGTGCGGCCGCGGCGCTCGTGAAAGCGCTGAAGGCCGAGACCGGCCTGCCGGTGCACTTCCACACCCACGACACCAGCGGCGCCTCGGCGGCGTCGGTGCTGGCAGCTGTGGAGGCCGGCTGCGACGCGGTCGACGGTGCGCTCGACGCGATGAGCGGCCTGACCTCGCAGCCCAACCTGTCGTCGATTGCCGCCGCACTGGCTGGCACCGAGCGCGACCCCGGTCTGCCGCAAGGCGCACTGCATGCGGCCTCGATGTACTGGGAAGGCGTGCGCCGCTTCTACTCGCCGTTCGAGTCCGAAATCCGCTCCGGCACCGCCGACGTCTACCGCCACGAGATGCCCGGCGGCCAGTACACCAACCTGCGCGAGCAGGCGCGCTCGCTCGGCATCGCGCACCGCTGGACCGAGGTGTCGCAGACCTATGCCGATGTGAACCGGCTGTTCGGCGACATCGTGAAAGTGACGCCCACCTCCAAGGTCGTCGGCGACATGGCGCTGATGATGGTCGCCAGCGACCTGACCCCTGCTGACGTGACCGACCCGGCGCGCGAGGTGGCCTTCCCCGAGTCGGTGGTGTCACTGTTCAAGGGTGAGCTCGGCTTCCCGCCCGACGGCTTTCCGGCCGCGCTCAGCCGCAAGGTGCTGAAGCTGGCCGACAGCGAACAGCCGCCCGCGCCCTACCGCCCCGGCGACCGCCTGCAGCCGGTGGACCTCGAAGCCGTGCGCGCGCACGCCGCCGCCGAGTGCGAACAAGCGATGGACGACCGGCAGTTGGCGTCCTACCTGATGTACCCGAAGGTGATGCGCGATTACTGCGAGCACACCAAGCTGAACGGCGACACCTCGATGCTGCCCACGCCGGTGTTTTTCTACGGCGCGCAGCCGCAGCAGGAATTGGCGATCGAGATCGACCCTGGCAAGACGCTGCTGGTGGCCCTGCAATCGATCGCGCCCGACGGCGACGTGGCGCAGAAGGTGCAATTCGAGTTGAACGGCCAGTCACGCACCCTGCGCGTGCTGCGCCCCGATGCCGGCGACGCCGCCAAAGGGCGCCCGGTGGCCGATGCCACCAACCCGCTGCATGTCGCTGCACCGATGCCCGGTGCGATCGTCAGCGTCGCCGTCAAGGTCGGCCAGCGTGTCAGCGCGGGCAGCACCTTGCTTGCGCTGGAGGCCATGAAGATGGAAACCCACGTGGCCGCCGAGCGCGATGCCGAGGTCGAGGCGGTGCTGGTCGTGCCGGGCGACCGGGTGCAGGCGAAGGATCTGTTGATCGTGTTGAAGGCAGTAGGTTGACTCAGGCGGGCACGCCCCGCCGCTAGGCCAGGTACACCCCCGGCTCGGCCGACAGTCCGCGTTTGACGTATTTGGCGGTGTCGTCGGCCAGCGCCTCTTCGGCACCCGCTTCCAGCGCATCGAGCGCCTGGCGCACCACCTCGTCGGGCGACGCTTTGGCCACGTCGAAGCTGCTGGTCATGTCGGTATCGACATAGCCCATGTGCATGGCCATGACCTGGGTGTGCTGGGCGCGCAGTTCCTGGCGCACGCCGTTGGTCATCGCCCAGGCTGCCGACTTGCTGGCACCGTAGACGCCGAAATGCTGCATGTTGACCCAGCTCAAGGCCGACAGCACGTTCACGATGGCACCTCCACCATGGCGGGCCAGCACAGGGGCGAAGGCCTGGCACAGGCGCAGTGGGCCGATGAAGTTGGTCTCCATGTGCGCGCGGGCCGAGTCGATGGCGTCTGCTGCCAGGTAGTCGCCCAGCCGCAGAGTGCCCGCGTTGTTGATCAGCAGCGTCACATCGCCGCAGCGCTGCACGGCGGCGGCCACCTCTTCCGGCCGCGTCACGTCGAGCGCAATGGCCTCGACACCTGGCAGGGTGATCGTCGATGGATTTCGCGCGGCGGCGTACACCTTGCGGGCGCCGCGGGCCAGTGCGGCGCGGGCGAAAGCCAAGCCGACGCCGCGGTTGGCGCCGGTGATGAATACGGTGGCGTTGGCGATTTTCATGGTTCGAGTCCTCGGGTGGGGGCTGCGAGGCAGCGGTTGGAACAGCGCAGCGAGACGATAGCGCTGGTGGCGGGACCACGCCGGGATTCCGCCCCTGCGGACGGGATTTGCCTTGCTGGCACTGCGCCGGGTCTCGGCCCGGCTGCCGAGTAACTTTCTTCTGCTGGCACAAAAGAAAGTCACCAAAGAAGAGTGCCCGAACACCAGCCACTTGAGCAGCTCGCTTCGGCCAGCCGCCTACTTCAACGGCTCTGGCTCGAGAACAATCTCCGAACTACTTCCATGGTTACCTCGCTCAGGTTCAAACATGCGCTCTCGACACGTCTCGACCCTTCGGGTCCTCGGTTTGGCTTCTCGTGCCAGAGCCTTTGCCGTTCGCCTGTAGCCGAAGCGAGCGACTCAAATGGCTGGTGTTCAGGGCCTCTTTTTGGTTACTTTTTCTGGCCCCGCAGAAAAAGTGACCCGCCTGCCGGGGCGGAACCCCCGCGCGGTCTCACAACCGGCGCGCTGCCAGCAAGGCAACCCACGCCTCAGTGAGCCTCATCCCAGTTCGGGCCCACGCCCACCTCAGCCAGCAGCGGCACCTTCAGCGCAGCGACCGATGCCATCGCTTGCGGCACCGCGACCCGCGCCCAGGCCAGCTCGGCCTCCGGCACCTCGAACACCAGTTCGTCGTGCACCTGCATCACGATGCGGGTGGCGCGGGCTTCGGCGTCGAGCATCTTCTGCACCGCCAGCATCGCCAGCTTGATCAGGTCGGCGGCCGTGCCCTGCATCGGCGCGTTGATGGCCTGCCGCTCGGCGCCGGCCTTGCGCGGGCCGTTGCCACCATTGATCTCGGGCAGGTAGATGCGTCGGCCGAACAGCGTCTCGACATAGCCTTTGTCGCGCGCCGAAGCTCGCGTGTCGTCCATGTAGCGCTTGACGCCGGCAAAGCGCTGAAAGTAGCGCTCGATGTACAAGGCCGCGGCGTTGCGCTCGATGCCCAGGCTCTGCGCCAGGCCGAAGGCACCCATGCCGTAGATCAGGCCGAAGTTGATCGTCTTCGCGTAGCGCCGTTGCTCTGAGGTGACCGATGCCGGGTCGATCGCGAACACCTCGCTCGCGGTGGCGCGGTGCACGTCCATGCCCTCGGCGAAGGCCTTCAGCAGGCCCGGATCTTCGCTGATGTGGGCCATGATGCGCAGCTCGATCTGCGAGTAGTCGGCGCTCAGGATCACATGGCCCGGCGGCGCGATGAAGGCCTCGCGCACCTTGCGGCCTTCAGCGGTGCGGATCGGGATGTTCTGCAGGTTCGGCTCATTGCTGGCCAGCCGGCCCGTCACGGCCACAGCCTGCGCGTAGTTGGTGTGCACGCGGCCGGTGGCGGGGTTGATCATCAGCGGCAGCTTGTCGGTGTAGGTGCCCTTCAGCTTGGCCAGGCTGCGGTGTTCAAGCAGCCGCGCGGGCAGCGGGTAGTCGGCGGCCAGTTCGGCCAGCACCTCTTCGTCGGTGCTCGGTGCGCCGGTGGCGGTTTTCTTCTTGACCGGCAGGCCGAGCTTCGTGAACAGGATCTCGCCGATCTGCTTCGGGCTGCCCATGTTGAAGGGCTGCCCGGCCAGCGCGTAGGCCTCAGCTTCGAGGGCGACCATGCGCTCGCCGAGTTGCTGGCTCTGCGCCGCGAGGCGCGCCGGGGCTATCAGCACGCCGGTGCGTTCGATGCGTTGCAGCAGCAGCGCGGTCGGCAGCTCGATGCGCAGGTAGACATCGCGCAGACCGGGCTCGGCGGCTATCTGCGGCCACAGCGTGCGGTGCACGTCCAGCGTCATGTCGCTGTCTTCGCTGGCGTACTCGGCCGCCTTCGCCACATCGACCTGGCTGAACGGAATCTGGTGCGCGCCCTTGCCGCACAGGTCTTCGTAGCTCAGCCCTTTGCGCCCGAGGTGGCGCTGCGCCAGGCTTTCCAGGCCGTGCGGCTTGTGCGCTTCGAGCACATAGCTCTGCAGCATGGTGTCGTGCACATAGCCGCGGACGTGGATGCCGGCGTTCTGCAGCACGTGCGTGTCGTACTTGATGTTCTGGCCGAGCTTGGGTGCCGCCTCGTCTTCCAGCCAGGGCTTCAGGCGCGCCAGCACCTCGTCGACTGGCAACTGCTCCGGCGCGTCGGTGTAGTCATGTCGCAGCGGGATGTAGGCGGCTTCGCCCGGCGTCACGCTCAGCGAAAGGCCGACCAGCTGCGCCTTCATCGCATCGAGCGAATCGGTTTCGGTGTCGAGCGCGGTGACCTGGCCGGCGCGCGCGGCCGCTTCGATCTTCGCGATCCAGGCCTCGAGCGCCTCGCGCGTCAGCACGGTGTCGTAGTGGTGAGCGACCGGGTCGGTGGACACGGGAACGGCCTCGTCCTGGCCGATCTCCGCGTCGACGCTGAACAAATCTGGCTCGCCAGACGATGCCCGCACCGCGCGCTTGCGGGGCGCCATGGCAGGCGCGGCCGCCTCGGTGATGCCCAGCGACGACTCGATCTCGCGCAGCCAGGTCTTGAAGCCGTAGCGCGCATAGAAAGCGCGCAAGGCCTCGCGGTCGGCCGGCTGCAAGGCCAGGGCATCGAGCCCCGGCCAGCCCGGCACGTGGTCGGCCAGGTCGCAATCGAGCCGCACCGTCACCAGCCGCTGCGCCATCGGCAGCCAGTCCAGCGCGCGGCGCAGGTTCTCGCCGGCCGCGCCCTTGATGCTGTCGGCGGCCTCGATCACGCCCTGCAGCGACCCGTGTTCGGCGATCCACTTCGCAGCGGTTTTCGGGCCGACCTTCTCGACGCCGGGCACGTTGTCCACCGTGTCGCCCATCAGCGTCAGGTAGTCGACGATGCGCTCGGGCGGCACGCCGAACTTGGCGGCCACGCCGGGCACATCGAGCCGCTCGTTGCTCATCGTGTTGATCAACGTGACTTTTTCGTTGACCAACTGCGCGAGGTCTTTGTCGCCGGTCGAGATCACGACCTGGTGGCCCGACTCGGCCGCGACTCGCGCCAGCGTGCCGATCGCGTCGTCGGCCTCGATGCCGGGCACCACCAGCACCGGCCAGCCCAGCAGCCTCACCACTTCGTGGATCGGCGCTATCTGCTGCACCAGCGGCTCGGGCATCGGGCTGCGGTGCGCCTTGTAGGCGGGGTACCACTCGTCGCGGAAGGTCGGGCCCTTGGCGTCGAACACGCAGACCGCGTGCTCGGGGTTCACGTCCTTCAGCGCGCGCTGCAGCATGGCCACCATGCCGTGGATGGCGCCGGTGGGCACGCCCTCCGGCCCGCGCAGGTCGGGCAGCGCGTGGTAGGCGCGGTACAGGTAGCTGGAACCATCGACCAGCAACATCACACGGGAAACGGGGGCAGGCGCTGAACTCATCCGGCCATTGTGCTGTCAGGCCTTGCCGGGACGCCTAAAATGAAGCGATGAGATTCCGACTGCGCGCCCGTGCCGCCCTGTTCAGCCTTTGCTGGGCTGGCGCCCTGTCAGCGGGCGGTCTGGCGATGGCGGCCACGGTGGTGCCACCGCCGCCCGACCTGAGCCGCCTGCCCCCTGCGCCGCCCGCCGCAACGACTGCGCCGCCGGACGCTCCCTCGGTTGCCCCGCTGCCCAAGCCGCCGAGCCAGAGCGCGGCAGGCACCGATCCGTCGGCCCAGTACACAGTGGTGGAAGATGACAGCGTGCGCATCGAAGAGTTGAAGGTGCGTGGCCGCTCGCAGCGCATCGTGGTGAAGCCGAAAAACGGACCCGCCTACGAAATCATTCCTCCGCACAATGGGCCCAACATCAGCCAGGGCGCGCGCGGCACGAACGGCGCCGCTGGCAAGCGGGTCTGGCCCGTGCTGGCGTTCTGAGCGCGCGGCTTGCACGCTTTTTTGGCACCGCTTCCGCGCTGTTGACGCCGCCCTTGAAAACCACTTCGTCTTGCTGCTGAGATGGCTGTCTACACCGAAGTGCCGTTCACGGTGGCCGCTGAACTGGTGTCGCGCCTGAACATCGGCAGCCTGATCGCACTGGAAGGCTGTGCGGGCGGCATCGAGAACACCAACTACTTCGCCGACACCACCCAGGGCCGCTACGTGCTCACGCTGTTCGAACGCCTGACGGCCGATCAATTGCCGTTCTACCTGCGGCTGATGAAGCACCTGGCGCGCGGCGGCATCCCGGTGCCCGACCCCTGCGCCGACGCGAGCGGCGAGATCCTGCACACGCTGTGCGGCAAGCCCGCCGCCGTGGTCGATCGCCTGACGGGCAGCAGCCGCCTGGCGCCCGATGTCGCGCATTGCCAGCAGGTG
Organism: Rhizobacter sp.; assembly: GCA_021732645.1. Classification (GTDB taxonomy): domain Bacteria; phylum Pseudomonadota; class Gammaproteobacteria; order Burkholderiales; family Burkholderiaceae_C; genus PBB1. Next base: position 8,569 of record JAKFUQ010000210.1, read on the forward strand.
GGCGGCATGCTCGCGCGCATGCACCTGGCCGGCGCCGATTTCGAGCTGCAACAACCGAATCTGCGCGGGCTGTACTGGTGGATCGACACGGTGCTGGAGGTGATGCCGTATCTGACGACTGCGCAGCGCGGATTCATCGAAGCCGAACTGGGCTTCCAGGAGCGCCTGGCCGCGTCGCTCGCCTACGCCCACCTGCCGCGCGGGCCCATCCACGCCGACCTGTTCCGTGACAACGTGATGTTCGATGACGAACCCGCGGACAGCGGCGGGCCAGCCGGCGACCGGCTCAGCGGCCTGTTCGATTTCTATTTCGCTGGCACCGACACCTTCCTGTTCGACATCGCGGTGTGCGTCAACGACTGGTGCATAGCCCTGGACAGCGGCCGCCTCGACGAGGACCGCGCATCGGCACTGGTCGCTGCCTACCACGCGGTGCGCCCGCTCAGCGGCGATGAGCAGCGGATGTTCCCGTCGTTTCTGCGCGGCGCCGCACTGCGTTTCTGGATCTCCCGCCTCTGGGACCTGCACCTGCCGCGTGACGCGACGATGCTGACCGCCCACGACCCCACCCATTTCGAGCGCGTGCTGCGGCAGCGCGCCAACAGCCCCTGGCGCCCGACGCTGCCCCCTGACTCACCACGAAACGCCACGCCGGACGCCCGATGAAGTTGTTGACCGTACCCGCAGGCCGCGGTGTGTTGTGGGTGCGCAGCGGTTTTCGCGTTTTCTTTGCCAAGCCTTTGGCGTTTTCGGCACTGTTCGCCGCCTTCTTGTTTGGCGCGCTGATCTTGCTGCTGCTGCCCGTCGTCGGGGCGCTGCTGATGCTGGCGGCGCTGCCGCTGGTGTCGCAGGGTTTCATGCTGGCCACGCAGCGTGCACTGGCCGGCCAAACCCCGCTGGCCAGCGTGTTCCTCGAACCGCTGCGCGGGCGGCGGCCCCAGGCGATCGTGATGCTGAAAATCGGCCTGATCTACGCTGCGGCCAGCCTGCTCATCATGGGCTTGAGCGACTGGGTGGATGGTGGCACCTTCAACGCCTTGCAAGAAGCGATGACCAGCAAGACCGCCGACACCGAACGCCTGGGCGCGCTGCTCGCCGACCCGCGGCTCACCACGGGCATGCTGCTGCGCTTGAGTCTGGCCAGTTGCCTGGCACTGCCGTTCTGGCATGCACCGGCTCTGGTGCACTGGGAGGCCCAGGGCCCGGCTCAGGCGCTGTTCTCCAGCACCATCGCCTGCTGGCGCAACAAGGGCGCGTTCGCGGTCTATGCCCTCACCTGGTCGGTGTTGATCGTGCTGTTCGGCGTGCTCGTCAACAGCGTGTTCATCCTGCTGAACGCGCCCACGCTGATGCCGATTGCGGCGATGGCCGGCGGGCTGATGTTTTCAACCGTCTTCTACGCATCGCTGTACTTCACCTACACCGACTGCTTTGAGTCGCAGGTGTCAGCAGGTGTCGGGGCCGATGTGCCCCCGGCGCCTTGATCGGGGCCTTGCGGTGATGCGGCCCCTGCGCGTTGCACTGGTCACCGGCGCGGGCAGCGGCATCGGGCGCGCCTGCGCACTGGCCTTGCTGGCGGCCGACTACACCGTGGTGCTGGCGGGCCGCCGTGCGACTGCATTGCACGACGCGGTGAATGCCGCCGGTGCCAACGCCACCCATGCGCTCGCCGTGCCAACCGACATCACCGACCCGGCCTCGGTGGCCGCGCTGTTCGATCGCATCCGCAGCGACTGCGGGCGGCTCGATGTGCTGTTCAACAACGCAGGCGTTGGCGCGCCCGCCGTGCCGCTGGATGAGCTGACGATTGAACAATGGCAAGCGGTGGTCGACGTCAACCTGACCGGCGCGTTCCTGTGCACGCAGCAGGCCTTGCGCCTGATGAAGGCGCAGACGCCGCGCGGCGGCCGCATCATCAACAACGGCTCGATCTCGGCCCAGGTGCCGCGGCCGTTCACCGCGCCCTACACGGCCACCAAGCACGCGATCACCGGTCTGACCAAAGCCACCTCGCTCGACGGCCGCGCGCACGACATCGCCTGCGGCCAGATCGACATCGGCAACGCCGCCACCGAGTTGACCGACGAGATGGCCGCTGGCATCTTGCAAGCCAATGGCAGTCTGTTGGCCGAGCCGAGGATGGACGTGGCCCATGTGGCCGCCGCCGTGGTGCACATGGCCGGCCTGCCGCTGTCGGCGAACGTGCAGTTCATGACCATCATGGCGACCACCATGCCGTACATCGGCCGCGGTTGACCGGGCAAGAAAAAAGGGGCAACACGCGAACGCATTGCCCCGTCTTCAGCCTGCCCCGAAGGGCAAGCCCGAGTGACGTCATGCGAGGTTGACCACCATCGGCTTGGTCGGATCGAAGCCGATCACGCCGCCGTCGTTGCGCGTGATCATCACCGTTGCCGAACGTGGCCGCGCCGACGCGCCGCCCGGGCCGTAGCCTGCATTGCCCGGCCAGTTGCTCTCGAACGGCCCGTTCAGCGTGGTCGGTGTCAGCGCCACCGAGGCGGGCACCGCACCCGCGCGACCGGTGTTCTCGCCCGGGTGCTGCACATTGACGAACAGCGCCTTGCCGTCAGGTGACTCCGTCAGCCCGGTGATCTCGGCACCGAGCGGAGCCACCATCAACCGCTTCAAGGTCGCGTCGGTAATCTTGCGACCCGCGTAGGTGCGCTGTGTCACCGGCAAACCGGCGGTGCGCACGGCGGCGTCCGGGCTGCCGCTGGCCTGGTTCACCACATCGACCGCGCCGCCATCGCCGTAGCGGCCAGGAATGGCCGCCAGCAACATGGCATTGCTTTGGTCGGTGAAGGTGTTGTCATCGGTCTCGATGTACAGGATGCCGCTGACCGGGCTGAACCAGCAGCCATCGGGCTTGGACAGATCGTTCACCGCGCTCAAGCCCGACAGGTTGACGTTGGCCTGGTAGTTGACATCGTCGAAGCCAGCGTCGGCAGCGGCTTGCGCGCCAAAGAGGTAGATGTCCCAGCGGAAAGTCGTTGCATCGGCGTTGTCACCGTCTTCACGGATGCGCACGATGTGGCCGTTGACGTTGCCGCGTTGGTTGGCAACGGCGGCGCCTTGGCTGGTGGCACCCTTGAAATCGGCCCAGTAGCGCGGGTTCGATGCATCGAGCGGCGGGTTCGGCACGTTGTTGGCGCTGACACCGGTGTTGCCGCGGTTCGGGTTCTCGGTCATGGTGATGTAGATCTCACCGTTGGCCGGGTTGACTGCCGTCCACTCGGGGCGGTCCATGCGGGTGGCCCGCACCGCCGTGCCAGCCAAGCGAGTGTTGACGCAGATGTCGGCCAGGTCGGCAAACTGGTAGCCCTGGGGGTTCTGGGCAGAGATGGCAACACCTGCTGCGACCTTGGTGTTGGCCAGCGTCAGCGCTTCCCACACCCCGGTGCCGTCGGCGTTGAACACCGCCGCATAGATGGTGCCGCGGTCCAGGTACTTGTCACCCACCGCCAGACCGCCGCGCTTGGCGTCGATCGGGTTCCAGACTTCGGTGGTGACGTACTTGTAGACGTACTCGTTTTGCGAATCGCAGCCAATGTAGAAGGCCAGCGGACGGCCTGGCTTGGGCAGGCTGCTCCAGGCGCCTTCGTTGGCGCGGCGGCCCATGGCGGTGCGCTTTTTCGGGCGCGACAGCGGGCTGTACGGGTCGACTTCGACGATGTAGCCGAAGGTGTTGTGCTCGTTGCGGAAGTCGTCGGTGGCGGTGGCACCGGTCACGCTGATGTTGAAGCGCGAGTACTCGGTGGAAGTGGGATCGGCAGGCACCACGCTCGACCATCGGCGTGACGCAAAGCCCGCAGTGCCCGAGCGCAGGCCATTGCGCAGCAGTTGGGTGTTTTCGCGCTGTGGACGCGCCAGATCATCACCCACATTGCGCACGAAATAGCCAGCCCAGTTCTCTTCACAGGCGAGGTAGGTGCCCCAGGGCGTGACCCCGTGGCCACAGTTGTTCAGCGTGCCGCGGCAAATCTGGCCAGTGGGCGAATAAGGCGTCTTCACAAACGCGGTGCCCCGCGCCGGACCAGCGATGTCCATCACCGTGCGACCGGTGACGCGGCGGTTGTAACGCGATGGCTTGTGGGTGGCGAACTGGCCGCCGACCTTGCGAAGCTCGACCACCGAGACGCCGTGCGCGTCGATTTCCTTGATGACTTCTGCTTCCGGGCGGGGGCCGGCCGTCGCGCCGATGTTGGTCTCGCCTTGCGGGTGCAGAAACTGTGCCGTGCCAGTGATGTTTTCGTGGTTCATCGCGAGCAGGCCGCGCTGGGTGCCATTCGGGTCACGCACGTCGGCCGTGGCGTGCAGGCCGAAATAGTTCATGCCGTCGTGGTGGTCACCGGCACGGCGGGCGTAGTTGCTTTCGCTGCCGTCACCGGCGTAGGCGGGCACCAGCGGATCCATCGAGTCGCCGGTCGCGTAAATGACGGTGGCGGTGTAACCCGCGGCCACTTGCACCGCGTCGGCAATTGACTTGGCCACGGGCTCGAAGTCGAGCACGATCGTCGGGCGTACAGCGCCGGGGACGATGGCCTGGGCCTCTTCGCTGCTCAAGGCCAGAGATCCAAGGCCCGCGACAGCCATCGCGCCGACGCCGCTTTTCATCACTTGGCGGCGGCTCAGGCGCGCGGCGACCAGGTCGTTGAAGTGGGTGGTCGTGCTGGGGTTGTTGTCCTGGTCGTCGGGGTCGGCGAGTTGGATCGAGGTGTTGGGATTCATGTCCATGTCGTTTCCTGCTGAATGGGGGGGTGTGAAATGGATCAGGGTTTCACTCTTGCGATTGGCGGCGCACGGCGACGAAGCCCATCACCAGCAGACCGGCGAGCAACATCGCGTAGGTGCCGGGCTCGGGGATCGGTGCCAGCGCCGAGGCGGAGTACACGCTGACGCCGCTGTCGAGGTAGGTGGTGATGGCCGCGTTGCTGGTGTTGGTGTAGCTCAGGGTGATCACGTCGGCGTCGCTGACGTTGTAGTCGCCGACCAGGCCGGTGGCGTCCGGTCCGCCCACCGTGTTTTCAACCAGGCCGCCACCGCTGACTTCCAGCAGGCCGGACGCGAAGCCGTAGAACTCGCTGACGTTGAAGTTGACCGGTGCCGCCGGGTTGCTGCCCACTGCGGTGAGGAACAGCGCGCCCTGGAAAGTGACCGACGCGCCGGCATCGAGCGTGAAGTAGGCGCGGCTGAAGGCCGTGGCCGAGGCCGTGCCCGAGGTCGGCACGAGCGCAAACGCAGAGAGGCTGCTGAAGACTTGCGACGGGCCGGTGGAGGTTTGCGCATTGGCAACGGTGGTCGTGCCGGTGCTGAAGGCGGCCGTTGACGGCACGGCGGTGCCGATGGCGAAGTCGTTGCTGATGCTGGCGGGCCCGTAGGCGGGGCTGAACACGCCAGCCGCTTCGGCATAGCCGGTCAGGTCGGC
>JAKFUQ010000282.1 GCA_021732645.1 Rhizobacter sp.
GCCGCTGGACACCGCGGCCGTCTTCGGCCGCAGCGCGCCGTTGATCGTCGAAATCGGCTTCGGCATGGGAGACGCCACCGCCAGCATCGCCGCGGCCCTGCCCGACACCGACTTCCTCGGTCTCGAGGTGCACGGCCCGGGCGTTGGCGCGCTGCTCAAGCTGATCGGGGAACGCCGCCTCGCCAATGTGCGCATCGTGCAGCACGATGCGGTCGATGTGCTGGAACGCATGATCGCCCCGGCGTCGCTGGCCGGCGTGCATGTGTTTTTCCCCGACCCGTGGCACAAGCTGAAGCACCACAAGCGCCGCTTGATCCAGCCCGCATTCGCAGCGCTGCTGGCATCGCGCGTGGCGCCGGGCGGCTACGTGCACTGCGCGACCGATTGGCAACCGTACGCCGTTCAGATGCTGCAGGTGCTGATGGCGGAGCCCGCCTTGCTCAACACCGTCGATCACGAGGGCGGTGGCTACGCCACCAAGCCCGGCTATCGGCCGCTGACCAAATTCGAACAGCGCGGGCTGAGGCTCGGGCACGATGTCTGGGACTTGGTGTTTCGCCGCCGTTGACTGCGCGCGAACCCAGCGGCGCACGTGACAGCCAGCAGGAATCTCGGACATTCGTTATCGTCCTAGGGTTCTCACTAGTACGACGCGCGACATGAACCCAGCCACCCGCCTCACCACCGCTGTCCTGTTCAGCGCCACCGTGCTGGCGCTGTTCAGCGGCTGCTCGAAGCCCGACGGCGCTGCAGGCGGCCCGCCCGGCGCGCCGCCCGTGTCGGTGGCAACGGCGGTGCAGCGCACCGTCACGGATATCGAGGAGTTCACCGGCCGACTCGAAGCGCCGCGCTCGGTGGAGGTGAGGCCGCGCATCGGCGGCACGATCGACAAGGTGCATTTCCGCGACGGCCAACGCGTGGCGCAGGGCACGCTGCTGTTCAGCATCGACCCGAAGCCGTTCCAGGCCGAGTTGGCCCGCGCGCAGTCGCAGCTGAGTGCCGCCCGCTCCCGTGCCGCACTGGCGTCGGCCGAGCTGGGGCGGGCGAAGAAGCTGCTCGATGCCAAAGCGGTGTCGGCGCAAGAGTTCGACCAGCTCACCTCGGGTGCCGCCACCAGCGGGGCCGACATTGCGGCCGCTGAAGCGGCGGTGCGGGTGGCCCAGCTCAACCTGGGCTACACCAGTGTGCGCGCGCCGATGGCAGGCCAACTCTCACGCGCCATCATCACCGAAGGCAATCTGGTGGGCGACCAGAGCGTGCTGACCACGCTGGTCGCCACCCAGTCGGTCTACGCCTACTTCGACGGCAGCGAGCAGACCTTCCTGCGGCTGCGCAAGGGCGATCCCGGACAGCGCACGGTGCAGATGGGCCTGGCCGACGAGCCGGGATTCCCGCACGAAGGCAAGGTCGATTTCATCGACAACCAGCTGAACCCGCAGACCGGCGCTATCCGCATGCGGGCGGTGTTCGACAACCCGAAGGGCGAGTTCACCCCCGGCCTGTTTACTCGGCTGCAACTCGCCGGCGGCGCGGCCTATTCGGCGGTGCTGACTCCGGAACGCGCGATCGGCACCGACCAGAGCAAGAAGCTGGTGTTCGTGATCGGCGAAGGCAATGTGGCGCAGCCGCGCGAGGTGCAGCTCGGCGCATTGATCGACGGCATGCGCGTCGTCACCGCGGGCTTGAAGGCGGGCGATCGGGTGGTCGTCGATGGCCTGCAGCGGGTGCGGCCCGGTGCGCCGGTGACGCCGGTGACCGTGACAACCGACGAGCGCGGCATGCCGGTCGCCGCCCCGCCTGCAGGAGGACCATCGGGCGCGCCCGCTGCCCAGCCGCCGGGTGCGGCATCGGCCGCCTCGGCCGCTGCGTCCTGATCCGCATCAGGACCGGGCAGCAAGCATGAACATTTCCCGCTTCTTCATTGACCGCCCCATCTTCGCGGCGGTGCTGTCGGTCGTCATCACCCTGGTCGGTGCGATCTCGATCTTCACGCTGCCGATTTCCGAGTACCCCGAGGTCGCACCGCCGCAGGTGATGGTGCGCGCGCAGTTCCCCGGTGCCAATGCGCGGGTGATTGCCGAGACGGTGGCCACGCCGCTGGAGGAACAGCTCAACGGCGTCGAAGGCCTGCTCTACATGAACAGCCTCGCCACCGCCGACGGCGCGATGACGCTGACCATCAGCTTCAAGATCGGCACCAACCCCGAAGTGGCCGAAACCGCCGTGCAAAACCGTGTGCAGCGCGCGCTGCCGCGGCTGCCGGAGATCGTGCGACAGATCGGCGTCACCACCGAGAAAAGCTCGCCCAACCTGACCATGGTGGTGCACATGGTCTCGCCCGACAACCGCTACGACGCGCTCTACCTGCGCAACTACGCGGCGCTGAACGTGCGCGACCAGCTGCTGCGCATCCCCGGCATGGGCTCGGTGCAGACCTTCGGCTCGGGCGACTACGCCATGCGCATCTGGCTGGATCCCCAGAAATTGGCGGCGCGCAACATCACCTCGGGCGACGTGGTGGCCGCCCTGCGCGAGCAAAACGCGCAAGTCGCGGCCGGTGTGGTCGGCGCGTCGCCTGCACCGGCGGGCACCGAATTCCAGTTGTCGATCAACACGCAAGGCCGCTTGACCACCGAGCAGCAGTTCGCCGACGTGATCGTCAAGGCCGACCCCGTCGATCGCTCGCTGATTCGCATCAAGGATCTGGGCCGCGTGGAAATGGGCCCGAACACCTACGCGCTCGGCTCGCTGCTCAACAACAAGGAAGCCGCGGCGCTGGCGATCTTCCAGGCACCCAACTCGAACGCCCTACAACTGTCTGCCGATGTGCGCGCCACGATGGAGCGGCTGAAGGCCGACTTCCCGCAAGGCGTCGACTATTCGATCGTCTACGACCCGACCCGCTTCGTGCAAACCTCGATCGAGAAAGTCATCTCGACGCTGATCGAAGCCGTCTTGCTGGTCGTCATCGTCGTCGTGATCTTCTTGCAGACCTGGCGGGCCTCGCTGATCCCGCTGCTCGCCGTGCCGGTGTCGATCATCGGTACCTTCGCGGTGCTGCAGATGCTGGGCTTCTCGATCAACACGCTCACGCTGTTTGGCCTGGTACTCGCTATCGGCATCGTGGTCGACGATGCGATCGTGGTGGTGGAGAACGTCGAGCGCAACATCGAAGCGGGCCTCAGCCCGCACGATGCCAGCGTGAAGGCGATGCAGGAGGTGTCGGGCCCGATCATCGCGATCGGCCTGGTGCTCTGCGCGGTGTTCGTGCCGCTGGCCTTCGTGAGCGGCCTGTCGGGGCAGTTCTACAAGCAGTTCGCGGTGACCATCGCCATCTCGACCGTGATCTCGGCGTTCAATTCGCTCACCCTGTCACCCGCACTCGCCGCCATCTTGCTGCAGCCGCACGACGCGCCGAAAGACCGGCTGACGCGCCTCATCGACGCGCTGTTCGGCCGCTTCTTCCGCTGGTTCAACCGCTTCTTCAACCGCAACGCCGGGCGCTACAGCGGCATGGTGACCAACACCGTGGTGAAGCGCAAATCGCTGTCGCTGGTGATCTATGCGCTGCTGCTGGGCCTGACGGTGTTCATGTTCACCCGCGTGCCGCCCGGCTTCGTGCCGCAGCAGGACAAGCAGTACCTGATCGGCATCGCGCAACTGCCCGAAGGCGCCAGCCTGGAGCGCACCACCGCAGTGATCCGCGAGATGAGCAGCATCGCGCTCGCCATCCCCGGCGTGCGCGACTCGGTCGCCTTCCCCGGCCTCAGCATCAACGGCTTCACGGCGGCGTCCAACTCGGGCATCGTGTTTTTCGGCCTCGATGAGTTCGACAAGCGCACCACGCACGCGACCAGCGCCAACGGCATCGTCGGGCAGGTGAACCAGCGCCTCGGTGCGATCCAGGGGGCGTTCCTGTTTGTGCTCAGCCCGCCGCCGGTCAATGGCCTGGGCACGGCCGGCGGCTTCAAGCTGCAACTGCAAGACCGTGACGGCGCGGGCGAGGCGGCGCTCAACGGCGTGGTGCAGCAGCTGATGGGCCGCATTTACGGCAACCCGAACAGCGGCATCACGCAGGCGTTCAGCAACTACCAGATCAACGTGCCGCAGCTGTTCGCCAACGTCGACCGCACCAAGGCCAAGCAGATGGGTGTCAACCTGAACGACATCTACGACACGATGCAGACCTACCTCGGGTCGCTTTACGTCAACGACTTCAACCGCTTCGGCAAGACCTACCAGGTGATCGTGCAGGCCGATGCCAACTACCGCGCCAAGGCCGAAGACATCGCCAACCTGCGCATCCGCAACAGCGCAGGCGAGATGGTGCAGCTGGGCGCGATCATGAAGGTCGAGCCCACCTTCGGCCCGGCGGCGGTGGGCCGCTACAACAGCCTCTACACCGCCGACTTCAATGGCGCGCCGAAGCCCGGCTTCAGCTCGGGCGAGGCGCAGGCCGAGATGGAAAAAATCCTCAAGGAAACGCTGCCGCGCGGCATGGGCTACGAGTGGACCGAGCTGGTCTACCAGGAGAAGATTGCGGGCAACACCATGGTCTACATCTTCCCGCTGTGCGTGCTGCTGGTGTTCCTGGTGCTGGCGGCCACGTATGAAAGCTGGACGCTGCCGCTGGCCATCATCCTGATCGTGCCGATGTGCATCCTGAGTGCGGTCACCGGGGTGTGGCTCAGCGGCTTGCTGGGCATGCCGGCCGACAACAACATCTTCACGCAGATCGCGTTCGTGGTGCTGGTCGGGCTGGCGTGCAAGAACGCGATCCTGATCGTCGAGTTCGCTCGTGAGCTGGAACTGCAGGGCCGCACGCCGGTGCAGGCGGTGGTCGAGTCGTGCCGGCTGCGCTTGCGCCCGATCCTCATGACCTCGATCGCCTTCATCGCGGGCGTGGTGCCGCTGGTGCTCTCCAGCGGTGCCGGTGCGGAGATGCGGCAGGCGATGGGCATCGCGGTGATGAGCGGCATGATCGGCGTCACCGTGTTCGGCCTGGTGCTGACGCCGGTGTTCTACGCCGTGCTGCGCAAGCTGTCGCCCGCCCGGCTGCACCATGCCGGCCGCACGCCGATACCACCCCCGCCGCCAGTCCTGCCCGCGGGCGCCACCGGAGACGTCCATGCGTGAACACGCTTCAACGCCGATGGCTTCCACGTCCAGCGCCGCAGCGTTCGCGCTGATGTTGCTCGCCTCGGGCTGTGCTGTGGTGGGTCACGACTACCAGCCACCGCCGCCCAAGCTTGATACGAGCTTCATAGCCTCGGGGGCGTCGAAGGTCAACAGCGCGCCCGTCGCCGCCGAGATCGCGACCTTCTGGCGCGGCTTCAACGACACCGAGCTGAGTGCGCTGGTCGAACGCGCCCTGCAGGCCAATGGCGACGTGCGCATCGCACAGGCGCGGCTGCAAGCGTCGCGCGCCAACCGCAGCGAAGTCGATGCCGCAACGCTGCCCAGCATCGGCGTCGAAGGCAATGCCAACCGCACGGTGTCACCGGTGAATTCGGTGTTTCCGTCGACCCGAGGCCAGCGCACCAGTGCCAACTTCAGCGCCAGCTTCGTTGCCAACTGGGAGCTGGATTTTTTCGGGGTCGAGCGGCGCGCCAAGGAGGTGGCGGCAGCGCTGGTCGATGCCAGCGTCGCTGGCGTCGGCGCCGCACAGACCAGCGTGGCCGCCGAAGTCGCGCGCAACTACCTGGAAGTGCGTGGTTTGCAACTGCGCTACCAGGTCACACAGAACGCGCTCGTCAACCAGCGCGAATCGCTGGCGATCACGCAGGCCCGCGTCGACGCCGGGCGCGGCACGCAGCTTGACCTGGAACGCGCGCTGACGCTCACTGCCAGCACCGAAGCCACGCTGCCCAGCCTGCAAGCGGCCATCGACTTGGGGCTTTACCGTCTGGCCACGCTGACCGCGCAGCCACCCGCCGAATTGCGCGCGCGGCTGTCGACACCGGCCCCGCTGCCCGGCCTGCCGGTGACCGACTTGGCCGCACTGCCGATCGGCACGCCCCAGCAGTGGATGGCGCGGCGCCCCGACGTGGCTGCCGCCGAGCGTCAACTGGCCGCGGCGACCGCTGACATCGGTGTGACCGAGGGCGCGCTCTACCCCAGCATCAGCCTGAGCGGCCTGCTCGGCCTGGCGTCGACCCGGTTCGTCGATCTGACCGACAGCCAGTCGCGGCGCTACTCGGTGGGTGCGGGCATCACCTGGACGCTGCTGGACTTCGGCCGCATCCGTGCCCGCATCGCCGCCAGCGAGGCACGCGGTTTGGAGGCGCTCGCCACCTACGAGCAGACGCTGGCCACCGCCCTGGAAGAAGCGGAAGGCTCGTTCGCCCAGTTCAGCCGCCATGCGCAGCGACGCGAGAGCCTGGCGCGCGCCGAGCGCAGCGCCAGCGAGGCCTCACGGCTGTCCAGGCTGCGCTACGACGCGGGTGTCACCGATTTCCTGGCGGTGCTGGACGCAGAACGCGAACTGCTGTCGGCACGCGACGCGCTGGCGCAGGCCGACACTGCCAATGCCACGTCGCTGGTGGCGGTTTATCGCGCGCTCGGCGGAGGGTGGACGGTGCCGGCGCCGGCGACCGTGGCCGCTGACGCAGGGCGCTGAGCTTCTTCTGCGAAGGGCTTTTGCCCTGCGGGGACCGCGCCGGGTCTCGGCCCGGCCGCCGAGTAACTTTCATTTGCGGGCCCAAATGAAAGTCACCAAAGCAAACGGCCTAGAACACCAGCCATTTGAGTCGCTCGCTTCGGCTACACGCCTACTTCAGAGGCTCTGGCCCGAGAACACTCTCCGAACTACTTCAAAGGTTACCTCGCTCAGGTTCAAACATGCGGTATCGACACGCCTCGACCCTGTCGGGTCCTCGGTTTGGGTACTTGTGCCAGAGCTTTTGCCGTTCGCCTGTAGCCGTAGCGTGACAACCAAATGGCTGGTGTTCAGGCCCTCTTTTTTGGTTACTTTTTTCTGGGCCAGCAGAAAAAGGTGACCCGCCTGCCGGGGCGAATACCCGGCGCGGTGCCACGCAAGGGCACCTCCACCCGTCAGGGCAGGACAATGCAGGAACATGCATCTCCTCCTCCCCCACGCCAGTGCCCTGTCCGAGGCCAGCACCCACACGCTGCGTGACCTGAGCCTGCCGAACCTGAGCCGCTTGCTCACAGTGCTGCAAGCCGACACGCCGGACAGGGGTGACGAATACACGCTGTCGCTTCCGCACGAACGTGCGCTCGCCCAGGCTCACGGCTGGCAAGGTGGCGACGGTCGCTGGCCCTGGGCGGCGCTTCATGCCAAAACAGACCGCATCGATACCGGCACCCAGCCGTGCGGCCTGCTGACGCCGGTGCACTGGCATGTCGGGCGCGAACACATCACCCTGGCCGATCCGGCTGCGCTGGACTTGTCGGCCGACGAGTCCCGCGCGCTGTTCGATGCGGTACAGCCACTGTTCAACGACGACCTCGGCGCGCTGACCTGGGCCGCACCGTTGCGCTGGTACCTCACGCACGAGCACCTGGCCGACCTGCCCTGCGCATCGATCGACAGGGTGATCGGCCGCAACGTCGACCTTTGGTTGCGCAGCGATCCGCAGGCGTCGACCGCACAGCTGGCACACCTGCGCTGGATGCGGCGATTGCAGAACGAGGTGCAGATGCTGCTGCACCAGCACCCGGTCAACGACGCCCGCGAGGCGCGCGGCGCGCTGCCCGTGAATTCGTTCTGGCTCAGCGGCTGCGGTCGGGCACAGGCGGCGACCGCAACGGTCACGCTGGACGAGCGCTTGCGTGCACCCTTGCTCGCCGAAGACTGGGCCGGCTGGGCCGAGGCCTGGCGCACGCTCGATGCCACGGTGCTGGGGCTACTGGTGTCACGCGCAGACCGCAGTGAACCGGTCTCGATCACGTTGTGCGGCGAACGCGGCTGCCAGCGCTACGACGGGGTGCCACGATCGCTGTGGCGGCGGCTGGGCGACCGCTTCAAGGCGGTCGAACCCCACGCGGTGCTGAGCGCCTTGTGATGAACTCACCCACCTTGATGCTGCGCCCCCACGCACCACGCAGCGCATGGGCGCTGGAACAGGCGGGCGTGCCGCCACTGCTGGCACGGCTGTTTGCAGCGCGCGGTGTGCGCAGCGCTGATGAACTCGACGACGGATTGGCGCGGCTGCTGCCGCCCGCCGATCTGCTGGGTGCCACCCAGGCCGCCCGGCTGCTGGCTGACGCACTGCGCGACGGGCTGCGGCTGTGCGTGGTGGCCGACTACGACTGCGACGGCGCCACCGCCTGCGCCGTCGCCTTGCGTGGCCTGGCGCTGCTGGGTGCCGCGCCCGACCGGCTGGGCTACGTGGTGCCCGACCGCGCGGTGCATGGCTACGGCCTGACGCCCACCATCGTCGACCTGGCGCTGGCGCAGGGCGCGCAGGTGCTGCTGACGGTGGACAACGGCATCGCCGGCATCGCGGGCGTGGCCCACGCGCGGGCGCAGGGCATGGCCGTCGTGGTCACCGATCACCACCTGTCCGCCCAGGTGGATGGCGAGACCGTGCTGCCCGATGCCAACGTGATCGTCAACCCGAACCAGCCGGGCTGCGGCTTTGCGAGCAAGCACCTGGCCGGCGTCGGCGTGATCTTTTATGTGCTGATGGCCCTGCGCAGCGAGCTGCGCGCACGCGGGGTGTTTGCCGATGCGTCAAACGGAAATGGCGCCGCACCTGCCCAGCCCAAGCTCGATGCCCTGCTCGACCTGGTGGCCCTGGGCACGGTGGCCGATGTGGTGCGGCTCGATGCCAACAACCGGCGGCTGGTCGCGCAGGGCTTGAAGCGCATCCGCGCCGGCCGCATGCAGCCCGGTGTGGCCGCGCTGTTTGCTGCATCCCGCCGAGAACCGTCGCGCGCAGCGGGCTTCGACTTCGGCTTCGCGCTGGGCCCGCGCATCAATGCAGCCGGTCGCTTGTCGGACATGACGCTCGGCATCGAATGCCTGCTGACCGATGACCCGGCGCGTGCGGCGCAACTGGCGCAGCAGCTCGACCACATCAACGGCCGGCGGCGTGAGGTTGAAGCGGGCATGCGCGAGCAGGCCGAAGCGCTGCTCGGCGTGTTGCTGCAACAGCTCAGCGGCCCAGACGCCGCACCGCCCGCGCTGGCAATCTATGGGCGCGACTTTCACGAAGGTGTGGTGGGCATCGTCGCCTCCCGCTTGAAAGAGCAAGTGCACCGCCCGACCTTCGTGTTTGCGCGCGGGCAAGACGGTCTGCTCAAGGGCTCGGGGCGGTCGATTGAAGGCTTCCACTTGCGTGATGCGCTCGACCTGGTCAGCAAACGTCACCCGGGTGTGCTGAAGAAGTTCGGCGGCCACGCCATGGCAGCGGGATGCACGCTGGCCGAAGCCGACTTCGCCACCTTCGATGCAGCCTTTCAGCAGGTCGCCCGCGAGGGGCTGGATGCCGCGACGCTGGCGCGCCGGGTGCTCAGCGACGGGCCACTGGGCATCGAGCACTTCAACATCGACACCGTGCAGGCTTTGAACGCGCAGGTGTGGGGCCCCTCGTTCGAAGCGCCGCTGTTCAGTGACGAGGTCGAGGTGGTGTCGCAACGCCTGGTGGGCGAGAAGCACCTGAAGCTGGTCCTCAAGCACGCGGGCACGCTGCGCGACGCGATCTGGTTCGGCCGCATCGAGCCGCTGCCCGAGCGCGTGATACTGGTCTACCGGTTGAGCGTGGACGAGTACAACGGTCGCCAGCGGCTGCAGATGATCGTGGAAGCCGCACAGGACATCGCGGCACACCCGACCCCGTGCCCCTCTCATTGAAAGTCACCCGAGACCTCACCATGCGACACCTTCATGCGTTGCTGATCGCCCTGGCCTGCTCGGCGTGGTCGCCAGGCATCACCGCCCAGGAGCTGCGCCCGGTCACCGTGGCCAGCGGGCTGCAGAACCCGTGGGGTCTGGCCTTCCTGCCCGACGGCCGGATGCTGGTCACTGAACGGCCAGGCCGATTGCGCATGGTGGCGGCCACCGGTCAACTCAGCGAGCCGATCGCCGGCCTGCCGGCGGTGGACGCCCGAGGCCAGGGCGGCCTGCTCGATGTGGCGATCGATCCGAAGTTCAGCGACAACCAGCGGGTGTACCTGAGCTACAGCGAACCCGGCATCGATGCCGACGGCGACCGCGCCAACAGCACCGCAGTCGCGCGGGCACAGCTCGAAGGCAACCGGCTCGTCAACCTGCAAGTGATCTTTCGGCAGTTGCCGAAGTTCGACAGCAAGGCGCACTTCGGCTCGCGGCTGGTGTTCGCCCGCGACGGCCGCTTGTTCATCACGCTCGGCGACCGCTACAAGCGCCGCGACGACGCGCAGACGCTGGACACCCACCACGGCAAGGTGGTGCGCATCGAGCCCGACGGCAAAGTGCCCACCGACAACCCATTTGTGGGGCGCGCAGGTGCGCTGCCCGAGATCTGGAGCTACGGCCACCGCAACGTGCAAGGCGCAGCGCTGCACCCGACCACCGGCGAGCTGTGGACGCATGAGCACGGGCCGCAAGGCGGCGATGAGCTGAACATCACGATGGCAGGCCGCAACTACGGTTGGCCCGTCATCACCCAGGGCCGGGAGTACGTCACCGGTCTGTCCATCGGCGAGGCCACCTCGCGCGCTGACGTGCCCGCACCGCTCACTGTGTGGATCCCGTCGATCGCGCCCAGCGGCATGGCGTTTCTGACCAGCGACCGCTACCCTGGCTGGAAGGGCAACCTGTTCGTGGGCGCGTTGCGCGGCCAGATGCTGGTGCAACTGGTGTTGGACGGCAACAAGGTCGTCCAGGAACACCGGCTTTTGAGCAGCCTGGGCGAGCGCATCCGCGACGTGCGGCAGGGCCCCGACGGCTGGCTGTACGTGCTGACCGACAGCCCGCAGGGCCGTGTGATTCGGCTCGAACCCTGAGGCAACGCTGAACAAGTCCCCGCCATGCGCGTTCGAGTTCAAAACGGGATGAGTTGTGCGCCAACGTTGCGCGTCGTGTGCCCGCGGGCACACGCAAGCGACTTGGTGCGCAAATCGTCCGTTTTGGGCCGAACCCCTCCGGGGGCAGGCCTTTGCGGGCGATGCGCCGCGTTGCGAAGCCGGGGGCGGGCAGAGAGCCCGCCCCCGGCTTCGCGCCTTGCGCCTCATCCCGCAAAGACTCCGCCGCGCACGGCGCGGACTTGTTCAGCATTGCCCCAAGTCTCGCGCTGCGGGGGGTGCTCCGTACAATGCAAAAGTGAACTCACCCGCCGCCTGGATCAACGCCGACCTGCACTGCCACTCCCGCGTGTCCGACGGCACCCTGGAACCCGAAGCCCTGGCGGCACGGGCCCAGGCCAATGGCGTCGATTTGTGGGCCCTCACTGACCACGATGAGATCAGCGGTCAGCAACGGGCCCGCACCGCCGCCCTCGCGCTGGGCCTGCCCTACCTGAGCGGCGCCGAGATTTCGGTCACCTTTGCCGGGGTCACCGTGCACATCGTCGGGCTCGGTTTCGACCCCGACCACCCCGCTTTGCTGCAAGGGCTGGCCAACACCCGCGACGGGCGCATCCACCGCGCCCAGGCCATGGCCGACGGGCTGGCCAAGGCGGGCATCGCCGACGCTTACGAAGGTGCCCTGACCTACGCCGGCAACCCGGAGTTGATTTCCCGCACCCACTTCGCACGCTACCTGGTGGAACTGGGCTACTGCGCCAGCACCCACGAGGTGTTTCGCAAGTACCTGGTGGAAGGCAAGCCGGGCTATGTGGAGCACCGCTGGGCGAGGCTGGGCGATGCGGTGCAGTGGATCACGCAGGCCGGCGGCATCGCGGTGATTGCGCACCCGGGCCGCTACAAGTTCAGCGTGAACGCGGAGTACGCGCTGTTCACCGAATTCAAGGCCCACGGCGGGCGCGGTGTCGAAGTGATCACCGGCAGCCACACCCCTGCCGACTTCATCAAATACGCCGACGCCGCCATCGAGTTCGACCTGCTCGCCTCGCGCGGCAGCGACTTCCACAGCCCCGAAGAAAGCCGCGTCGACCTGGGCACCCTGCCGGCCCTGCCTGCCCGCCTGACACCGGTGTGGGAGGCGTTGAGGGACCGGGTGCAGCGGCCAGGTTGAGGGGCTGCGGTGGGTCGCGAGGAAGGGAAGTATCAGTTCAGCAGTTCCACCGGCGGCGTCATCGCAACGCTCTTTGCTCGCTTGGCCAGCCGTTGGTCAAAAGTCGCAAACGCCGAGGCGCGTGAACTTCGCGCCAGATGCAGCGCATCGGCGAAGTCGAGCCCCTGATCGAAGGCGTCGAGCGCCTCCAGGACAGCGCCACGGTCTTCGAGCGTGATGTGCTCGATGCTGCTCAGGGCGCGCAAAACCCGTGAAATTTCTTTCTGTGTGAGGCCGTAGAACCCGCGCATCACCCACTCGAATTCCAGCAACACGGTGACAGAGACGAAAGCACGTTTGGCCATTGCAGCGACGGCAGCAGGCCGCTGTTTGACAGCCTGCGCATCGTCAGCGTCGTCAACGAAGAAACGGGCCAGGACATTGGTGTCCAGCGCTCTCATGGCTGGCCCTTGCGCGGGGGGGCCAACAGCGATGCCGGATCGAAATCTTCCAGCCGACGCGGCACGCCGCGCGGCTTCGCTTTCACCATGCCGGCCATGCCGCTCATGTCGACCGTGGCAACCGAGCGGACAACACGCAGTTTCAGACCGTCCGATTCTTCGAGCACTTCAATCTGGGCGCCAGCACCCATGCCAAGTCTGCGGCGCAGCGCTGCAGGCAGAACGATCTGGCCCTTTGATGAGACGAGCAAGGTAGACATTTCAATTCCCCGCGCAAACAACAAGTCAGCACATTATATTTTGACTTACATTGTAAGACAACATACTCGTGATCGGCCAGAAGTGACCCATCGCCCAAGTGGCTGACTTCGCCGCCGACAATCCTGCGATGTCCCTGCACTTCGAGCTCCACCCCGACGACCCGCAGCTTCGGCTGTTGAAGCAGGCCGCACAGGTGCTGCGTGATGGCGGCGTGGCGGCGGTGCCGACCGATTCGAGCTATGCACTGGCCTGTCGGCTCGACGACAAGGCGGCGGTCGACAACCTGCGGCGCATTCGAGGGGTCGACGACAAGCACCACCTGACGCTGTTGTGCCGCAACCTGAGCGAGCTGGCCAGCTATGCCCGGGTCGACAACCGACAGTACCGGCTGCTGAAGCTGGGCACGCCGGGGCCCTACACCTTCGTGCTGGAGGCGTCGAAGGAGGTGCCGCGGCGCCTGTCGCATCCGTCGCGCCGCACCATCGGGTTGCGGGTGCCCGACCACAAGGCGTTGCAGGCGCTGCTGGAGGTGTATGGCGAGGCGCTGCTCGCGACCACACTCATCCCGCGCGACGAGACCGAGCCTTTGAACGACCCGGATGAGATCCGCGCGCGCTACCCGAAGCAGCTGCAGGCGGTGGTGGATGCGGGCGCCTGCGCGGCGCAGCCGACCACGGTGGTCGATCTGACCGGCGAGGTGCCCGTGTTGCTGCGCCTGGGCCGTGGCGACCCGGCGGCGCTGGGGCTGCAGGCCACCTGAGGCCCGGCCATGGCTGGCAGGGCCGACGCGGCCGCTCGGCAGCCGTTGCGTTCAGCCTCCGCGCAGCGCCTGGGCAATGCGGTCGGGGCTGAAGCCGACCTGACGTTCGCCGCGCACCAGCAATGTCGGCGTACCCGGCGACTGCTGCGCGCGGTAGCTGTCGGCACAGGCCGTGTCGGTTTCGATGAAGCATTCGCTAAAGGGAATGCCGTTCTCGGTCATGAACCGACTGGCCGTCTTGCAGTAGGCGCAGGTCTCCGACGACAGCATCACGATGTCGCCGGGCTTGGCCAGCGCCGCCAGCGACACGCCCGATTGGCGGGCGCTGTACGACTGCCAGCTCTGCAACAGGACCCAGACAGCCAGTGCGATCAGCAGCGGGCGC
>JAKFUQ010000125.1 GCA_021732645.1 Rhizobacter sp.
CTGTTGAGCACACCCGGCTCGCTGTCGGTATGGAAACGTTGCCGCCGACACGTCAACCAACACGCAAACGCCGCTCCAAATCAGCTACTTGGAGGGAGTTTTTCAGCGGTGCCGCCGAGGCGCTTGACCCAGTAGTCGGGTGTTCGGCGCCCATCGGCGATGGCAATGACGACGACTGCGCTGCCCACGACCGCATAGATCACGCCGAAAGGGAAGCCGCTGACAAGGCGACGCCGCGTGTTCCGGGAACGAGGTGCGCCGTGCTCTGGATGGGCGGCCGCCTTTCGGACTGCCTCCGCGACGGCCTCTTCAAACTTGACCCCGAGCTCGGCCCGAATGGCAGAGTAGTAAGAGATTTGGCGAAGGAACTCGGCTTCCGCTGCCGGAAGAAAGCGAAAACTAGCCACGGGCCAAGCTGCGAGCCCTTGCTAGCACCGCTTCGCCGTCCAAAGCAACGATTTCTCCGCGATCGTGGGCTGCAAGCCGACGCTCAACTTCGGCATCCCACGCCGCTTCCACCTCGGCCAACGATCCTTCGTGCAAAGACTCCAAGAGGATTTCGACCAAGCGCGATCGATCCTCGGGCGGCAGTGCCCTGCCTTGCTGGGCCAGCTCAGCGACTTGATCTGTCATGGCGGTCTCCGGAGGCAAGAAAATTAAGTCTAGCGGCCTATAGAGTTCAGACAGCGCGGATGTCGCCACTGTCCCGGTCGTGTCTCGTGAAGTCGGTCGCCTCACTACCGATCGGTCTGATTGGGCTCGCAGCGAAATGTCAGTACCGCTGAAGTACAGCGAATGACCGGAATACCCATTTCAGAACTAGAGGTGAGCTCGACCGGAACCTCCTTTCTTCCGGCGCAGAATTTGACTGACTCTTCCCGTAGATGATTTGGCAGAGAGGTTGGATTTCCAACGGCGCAAGCATCGCTCATCTTGGTGAGACGATATTCATCTTTGCCTACAACTGACAATTGAGCGCTTGCGCAGCCCGTTAGAACCAAAGCGGAGACCATCACCGTCGGTACTACTCTGCGCATGCTTTCTTCTCTCTCGTTGCAAAAGATCGGCTCTTGAATGGAGCGGAGTCTAGGCTGTCGTGGTACTTACCCATTTGTGAACCGCAATTCTGCCGCGTATCGGTGCTGCGTATGCGGCAGAAACTGCTGCGCATTCGAAGCCTGTTTGGGCGGCGAGACAGGACTGTCTGCGCCGTTTCCCGGATCCCTGCAGGCACGGAGATGACATCGTCGACGAAGGGGCACCATCATCCGAGCAGCGCCGTCGCAAACTCGCGCGCATCGAAGGTTTCCAGGTCTTCGAGCTGCTCACCGACGCCGATGAAGTAGACCGGCACGGGGCCTGTCACACCGTTCACACCCGCGCCGCGCTCTCGCGCCCACAGCGCGATCGCGGCCAGCACGCCGCCCTTGGCCGTGCCGTCGAGCTTGGTGACGATCAGGCCCGTCAGCTGCAGCGTGTCGTCGAATGCCTTGACCTGGGCCAGCGCGTTCTGCCCGGTATTGCCATCGACCACCAGCAGCACCTCGTGAGGGGCGCCGGCTTGCGCCTTGCCGATCACGCGCTTGACCTTGCGCAGCTCTTCCATCAGGTGCAGCTGCGTCGGCAGCCGGCCCGCAGTGTCGGCGATCACCACGTCACAGCCGCGCGCCTTGGCAGCAGTCACCGCATCGAAGGTCACCGACGAGGGATCACCGCCCTCCTGGCTGACGATCTCGACGCCATTGCGCCCGGCCCAGACGGCGAGCTGTTCCTTGGCAGCGGCGCGAAAGGTGTCGGCGGCGGCCAGCAGCACCTTCTGTCCGCTCTCGGCGAGGTGGCGCGTCAGCTTGCCGATGGTCGTCGTCTTGCCCGCGCCGTTGACGCCAACGACCATGATCACCGTCGGCGTGTGTTCGCCCACGGTGAGCGGGCGTTGCAGCGGTTGCAGCAACTCGGTGACCGCATCGGCCAGCAAGGCCTTGACGGCAGATGGCTCGGTAATGCGGGCGTCCTTGACGCGGCGCTTCAGGTCGGCCAGCAGGTACTCGGTGGCCTTGACGCCCGCATCGGCCATCAGCAGTGCCGACTCCAGGTCCTCGTAAAGCGCATCGTCGATCTGCGTGCCGGTGAACACCTGGGCGATGCCGGAACCGGTTTTGCGCAGACCGTCGCGCAGCTTGCCCAGCCAGCCCGTGCGTTCGGTGACGGCCGCTGCTCCCGTTGCAACGGGAGCAGCGGCTGTGACAGGCGCCAAAGGCGGCGCCTTCTTCTTGAAAAAACTGAACATGGTGGGGCGTTGGGCAAGCGCGAAGAGTCGCGTGAATGAACCGCATCCGAGCAAGCCGCAAGCGCCGCCGGAAGATCGCTGCGACCCGCCGCAGCCCTCTATAATCATGGGCTCATGGCGCTTTAGCTCAGTCGGTTAGAGCGACGGAATCATAATCCGCAGGTCCGGGGTTCGAATCCCTGAAGCGCCACCACCTACCCGCCCGGCTCCGCGTCTCCATGGCCCGGAGCCGATTTTGTTTCCACCGCCCGCGCGCAGCGGGTCCGATTCACGCGCAGACTTGGCGCACATCGACAGGCACTGGAGGGACGTCATGGATCGCCGCATCGCTTTGTTCACCGCGCTGGTCACCCTGGGCACGCCGATGGGCCGGGCACAGGGTCGGTCCGTGCGTCGGTTTCCGAAAGAAGCACTGCGTGGCGAAATCAACTTCATACGCCCACCCCAGGTGGAATTGAACGGCGAACCCCAGCGGCTCACCCCTGGAGCACGCTTGCGCCGCGAGAACAACAAGTTCGTGCTGACCGGCGCGCTCACCGGGCAGCGACGCATCGTGCACTACACCTTGGAGGAAACGACCGGGGGGATCAAGGACGTGTGGATCCTGCGCGAGGACGAGATCGCCAAGACTCCGTGGCCGACCACGCTGGAACAGGCCCGCAACTGGCGCTTCAGCCCCGGCACGCAGACCTGGGCCCCGCCATGAACACACCGCCCACTGGCTCCGGCAAGAAGGTGTTCATCAAGACCTTCGGCTGCCAGATGAACGAGTATGACTCCGACAAGATGGTCGGGGTGCTGCGCGCCGCCCAGGGCTACGAGCCGACGAGCGATGTCGAGCAGGCCGACTTGATCCTGTTCAACACCTGTTCGGTGCGCGAGAAGGCCCAGGAAAAAGTGTTCAGCGACCTCGGCCGCGTCAAGCACCTGAAGGCCAAGGGCGTGCTGATCGGCGTGGGCGGCTGTGTGGCCAGCCAGGAAGGCGCGGCGATCATCGAGCGCGCGCCCTATGTGGATGTGGTGTTCGGGCCGCAGACGCTGCACCGCCTGCCCGATCTGCTGAACCGACGTGCCGCGCAAGAACGCGCGCAGGTCGACATCAGCTTCCCCGAAATCGAGAAGTTCGACCACCTGCCGCCAGCGCGCGTCGAAGGCGGCAGCGCTTATGTGTCGATCATGGAAGGCTGCTCGAAGTACTGCAGCTATTGCGTGGTGCCCTACACACGCGGCGAAGAGGTGTCGCGGCCATTCGACGACGTACTGGTGGAAGTGGCGGGCTTGGTGGACCAGGGCGTCAAGGAAATCACCTTACTCGGCCAGAACGTCAATGCTTACAGGGGCACGATGGGTGCGAGCGGCGAGATCGCCGATTTCGCGCTGCTGATCGAGTACGTGGCCGAGATTCCCCGCATCGAGCGCATCCGCTACACCACCAGCCACCCGAACGAATTCACCCAGCGGCTGATCGACGTCTACGCGAAGGTGCCGCAGCTCGTCGACCACCTGCACCTGCCGGTGCAGCACGGCAGCGACCGCATCCTGATGGCGATGAAGCGCGGCTACACCGCAATGGAATACAAGAGCACGGTGCGCAAGCTGCGCGCGGTGCGGCCAAATTTGAGCCTGTCCAGCGACTTCATCGTCGGCTTTCCCGGCGAGACCGAAGACGACTTCGCAAAGATGATGAAGCTGATAGCTGACATCGGCTTCGACACCAGCTTCAGCTTCGTCTACAGCCCGCGGCCGGGCACACCGGCGGCGAGTCTCCACGACGACACGCCACAGACCTTGAAGCTGCAGCGCTTGCAGCATTTGCAGGCAGCGATCGAAGCGAACGCACAGCGCATCAGCCAGGCGATGGTCGGCACCCGGCAGCGCATCCTGGTTGAAGGCCCGTCGCGCAAGGATCCGGACGAGTTGATGGGCCGCACGGTGTGCAACCGGAAGGTGAATTTCAAGGGGCCGGCGCGCCTGCTCGGCTCGCTGATCGACGTGACGGTGACGCAGGCCAACCCGAATTCATTGCGCGGCGACGCGGTGGCGGTCTGAGCTGTGGGGCAGTCGATGGATCACCGTCCGCGGGTGGGCCACCACAAACTGACAGCGCAGGCCAGCACCATCGCCGCGTAGGTGATCATCTTGCCGTCTCGGCCGGTGATCACCAGGCCCACCACGCAGGCCAGCAGGCTGGCCGCCGCCGCCAGGCTTCCGAGCCGTACCCAGGGGGTGGTGCGCAGCGGACCGGGCCAGATCCACTTGGCCGCCGTGGCACTGATGGCGCCCAACAGCAGGGCAGGTGCCGCAAAATTGATGACATGCCAGACGAGGTCAAGGAAATTCATGGGGCGCCTGAGCCGTCGCGGTGCCCCGAAGTGCCTCGGGTGTTACGCGGTGGGCGTGGTGTGTAAATTGCTGTAAATTTTGCCTGACAGTTATGAGCGTATTCACCCTGGGACTGAACCACGCCACCGCGCCGCTCGACCTGCGCGGGCGGTTCGCATTTTCGGCCGAACAGCTCGCGCCGACGCTGCGTGCGTTCCGCCAGAAATTGCAGCGCTCGCCCGAAGCCGCGCTGGTGTCCACCTGCAACCGCACCGAACTCTATGTGGGCGCCGATGCGAGTCTGGTTGCTCCCGCCGTCGACTGGCTGGCCGAAGTCGGTGGCATGTCGGGTGCGGCGCTGCGCGAGCACGCCTATGTGCTGGAAAACGAGGCAGCAGCACGTCACGCCTTCCGCGTCGCCAGCGGGCTCGATTCGATGGTGCTGGGCGAGCCGCAGATCCTCGGCCAGATGAAGCAGGCCGTGCGCGAGGCCGATACCGCAGGCACCTTGGGCACCACCTTGCACCAGATGTTCCAGCGCTCGTTCGCCGTCGCCAAGGAAGTGCGCACCTCGACCGAGATCGGCTCGCATTCGATCAGCATGGCGGCCGCGTCGGTGCGACTGGCGTCGCAACTGTTCGAGGACCTGAGCGAGCTGAAGGTGCTGTTCGTTGGCGCGGGCGAGATGATCGAACTGGTCGCCACCCATTTCGCAGCAAGGAAGCCGCGGGCGATGGCGCTGGCCAATCGAACGCGTGAGCGCGGTGAAAAGCTCGCCGGAAAATTCAACGCCGAAGTGCTGCCATTGGCCGATCTGCCGCATCGGTTGGGTGAGTTCGATGTCGTCATCTCCTGCACCGCCAGCACGCTGCCGATCATCGGTTTGGGCGCGGTCGAGCGGGCACTGAAAGCGCGCAAGCGCCGGCCGATCTTCATGGTCGATCTGGCGGTGCCGCGCGACATCGAGCCCGAGGTCAGCCGACTGTCCGATGTGTACCTGTACACCGTCGACGATCTGTCGTCGCTGGTGCAGATCGCGGGGGAAAAGCGCCAGGCTGCGGTGCAGCAAGCCGAAGCCATCATCGAAACCGGCGTGCAGGGTTTCGTCAACTGGCTGGGCCAACGCGGCACGGTGCCGTTGATTCAGGCGCTGAACGCGCAAGCCGATGAATGGCGCGCCAGCGAGATCGCTCGCGCCCGCAAACTGATTGCCAAGGGGGAGAACATCGACGCGGTCCTCGAATCGATGTCGCGCGGGCTGACCCAGAAGATGCTGCACGGCGCCATGGTGGAATTGAACGCCACCGACAGCGACCACCGTGCCGAACTGACGCACACCGTCTCGCGGCTGTTCCTGCGCAATGGCCCCGCCGCTGGCAAGACCGAGTCGGCGTCGGGCCCAGTCCCTGCGGCCGATACCGACTCGCACCTCTAGCGACGCGTCGCCGCATCGCGCGGCCGTGGCGCGCATCTCCTTGCGGGATCGCGGCGTCGGCCGTCGATGAGCGGCAGCCCACCGCCACTGCGCACGCCAACCTCCCGATGAAGCCCTCCCTTCGACAGCAGCTCGAACGCCTCGCCTTGCGCCTCAACGAGTTGCAAGCGACGCTGAACGACCCCGCGCTGTCTGGCGACATGAGCCGCTTTCGTGCGGTGAACCGTGAGGTCGCGGAGGTGGGTGGGGTGGTCGATCTGTTTCGGCACCACGAGGCCCGCGAGCGCGATGCCGTGGCCGCGCAGGCCATGCTGGAACGCGGCGACGACGACGCCGACATGCTCAGCTTCGCACGAGAAGAGCTCGCCGCCGCCGCTGCCGACATCGACCGCCTGCACCAGGCGCTGCAAACCGCGCTGCTGCCGCGTGACCCCGACGACACGCGCAACGCCTTTGTCGAAATTCGCGCGGGCACTGGCGGCGACGAATCGGCGCTGTTTGCCGCGGACATCGCCCGCATGTACCTGCGCCACGCCGAGCAACGGGGCTGGCGCACCGAAGTGATGTCGGAAAGCGTGTCCGACCTCGGCGGCTACAAGGAGGTGGTGATCCGCGTCGAAGGTGACAGCGTGTATGCACAGCTGAAGTTCGAGTCTGGCGGGCACCGGGTGCAGCGCGTGCCGGTCACCGAGACACAGGGCCGCATCCACACCAGCGCCTGCACGGTGGCCGTGCTGCCCGAGCCCGACGAGGCTGAAGAGATCACGTTGAACCCGGCCGAGCTGCGCATCGACACCTTCCGCGCCAGCGGCGCCGGCGGCCAGCACGTCAACAAGACCGACAGCGCGATCCGCATCACCCACCTGCCGACCGGGCTGGTGGCCGAATGCCAGGACGACCGCTCGCAGCACCGCAACAAGGCCAAGGCGCTGGCGGTGCTGGCCGCGCGGCTGCGTGACAAGGATCGCCACGAGCGTGCCGAGAAGGACGCCGCCACGCGCAAGGGTCTGATCGGCAGCGGTGACCGCAGCGACCGCATCCGCACCTACAACTTCCCGCAGGGGCGGCTGACCGATCACCGCATCAACCTGACGCTGTACAAGCTGCAGGCCATCCTCGACGGTGACCTGGGCGAGGTCATCGCTGCCTTGCAGGCCGCCAGTGCGGCGGAGCAGCTGGCCTTGCTGGAAAGCGGCGGCTGGTGATGCACCGCCAGCAGCCTCGCCTCCCGCGTGGGCAGACATGAACCTCGCTCAGGCCCTGGTCTCGGCACGCACCTCGGGCGTGGAACGATTGGATGCGCAGCTGATGCTGGCCCATCTGCTGGGGCAACCGCGCAGCTGGCTGGTGGCGCACGATGAGGTGGCGCTGAGCGCCGTGCAATCGACGCAGTACGCACAGTGGCTCGAACGGCGCCGCGCTGGCGAGCCGCTGGCCTATCTGCTGGGGCAAACCGAGTTCTGCGGGCTGGTGTTGCAGGTCGCACCGCAGGTGCTGATCCCACGGCCGGAAACGGAGTTGCTGGTCGAATGGGCGCTGGAGGTGCTGCACGCTCGGAGCACATCGATCACGGAACCCAGCGTCGTCGACCTGGGCTGCGGCAGCGGCGCCATCGCGCTGGCGGTCCGACACCGCTGCCCGGCTGCCTTGGTGACGGCGGTCGATGCCAGCACGCCTGCGCTGGACATCACGCGCCGCAATGCCTGCGCGCTCGGCCTGCCGATCACGCTGGCCCCCGGCGACTGGTGGGCAGCCGTGGCAGGGCAGCGCTTTCACCTCGCGCTGTCGAACCCACCGTATGTGGCGCCTGGCGACCCTCACCTCGCCGCGCTGCGTCACGAGCCGCACGGCGCCCTGGTCGCCGCAGAGCACGGCCTGTCAGACCTGCATCGCCTGATCGACGGCGCGCCCAGGGCGCTGCTGCCGGGGGGCTGGCTGCTGCTGGAACATGGTCACGACCAGGGTCCTGCCGTGCGCCAACGGCTGCAGCAGGCGGGGTTCAGCGGCGTGGAAACGCGCTGCGATCTGGCCGGGCTTGCGCGCTGCACCGGCGCTCGAATCGGCTGACATCGGCCCAGTGCGTCGACCAGTGTCGCAAGCGCGCCACGGGAAGTGGCGGCGATGGTGCCCACCAGGGCCCCACACGTGACAGAGTGCGCAGCGGTAGGTCACGTCGAAGCCCGGTCAGCCGTAGGATGCACGAGCGACTACTGTCGACTTTGGGAGCACGGTCATGCGCATCCAACCCAGTCACATCGTCATCGCCGCAGTGTGGGGTGTCGGCTTGCCCGCCTGGTCGGTGGAAGGCGACGGACTCCAGGCCACGGACTCCAGCTGGTTCGGCGGTCGGTGGCAAGCTCGCTTCGAGCTGGGCTTGGGCGCCGGTCGGCTCCACCGCGTCGACCCCTACAACCTCGCTGCCGACAGCCCTCGCAGACCGCGGCGGGGGCTGGCTGTGCTGGGCGACTACTACTTTGACGTGAGCGACCCTCACCACCCGGTACCCGCCGCCGCACGTGGTTTGCGCGCCACCGGCGGGCTGGTGGTGGCACCGCGCAGCGCCGCCGCATCCCCATCGTCGCGCCGTGGCGTCACTGCAGGCGCGGCGCAAGGCCTCGCGGGTCACGCCATCATCGGCGGCTGGGCGCATCCGTACAACGACGTCATCGCGGTGCCCTACCTCGGTGTGGGCTACACCGACCTGCCCAGCCGCTCGGGCTGGGGCTTCCGTGCCGATTTCGGGCTGATGGCGCTCAGGCCGCAGTCAGCGGTCCAGTTCGGCAGCGCGCTGTCAGGTGCCCAGGGCATCGACGATCTGCTGCGGGAAATGCGGCTGTCTCCGCTGATCCAGTTCGGGGTGTCGTACGCGTTCTGAGCGCGCGGCGTGCCGCTCAGGGCGGCTGGCAGATTGGCGTTCTCGTGTAACCTTCGACTTTTAAAGGCAAGCAGTCGGAGGGCTACACCGTGAGCGATGTCCACAAGCGTATCGACGATCTCGTCAAGGGAAACGACGTGATCCTGTTCATGAAGGGGAATTCTCAGTTCCCGATGTGCGGCTTCTCGGGGCGCGCAATCCAGATCCTCAAGGCGTGCGGTGCCACCGGCGTGAAGACCGTCAACGTGCTTGAAGACGAAGAGATACGCCAAGGCATCAAGGGCTACGCCAACTGGCCCACGATTCCGCAGCTGTACGTCAAGGGCGAGTTCGTCGGTGGCTCGGACATCATGTCCGAGATGCACGAGTCCGGCGAACTCGAAGCGCTGCTCAAGCGCTGAGCACAGACCGCCGAAGCAGCGCGTTGCCCATGAGCGCCACCGCAGGTCAGCGGCCTCGGTTGGTGATCGGTGTCTCCGGCGCCACCGGAGCCGTGTACGCGGTGCAGCTGTTGGCGCGCTGTCGCGCCATGGGCTGCGAGACGCACTTGATCGCAACACCTGCCGGCGTGTTGAATGTGCACCACGAACTCGGTCTGGACCGCAAGGCGCTGGAGCGCTTGGCAGACGTGGCCTACAGCCCTGCCGATGTCGGTGCCGCCATCGCCAGTGGATCGTTCGCAACGCAAGCGATGGTCGTCACCCCCTGCTCGATGAAGACGCTGGCCGCCGTGGCCCACGGCTTGTCGGACAACCTGTTGACCCGCGCGGCCGATGTCACGCTGAAGGAGCGGCGTCGGCTGGTGCTGATGGTGCGGGAAACACCTTTGAACCTGGCACACCTGCGCAACATGACCGCGGTGACGGAAATGGGCGGCATCATCTTCCCGCCGCTGCCAGCGCTCTATCTCAAGCCCCAGAGCATCGATGAACTGGTCAACGACACCGTCGAACGTGTGCTGGCGTTGATCGGCATCGAGGCTGCCGCGCCGCGCGCGTGGCCAGGTCTGTGACAGGGCCTGTCAGGTCGAGCGCACGTCCCAGCGCTTGCGCGCACCGAAGACCAGGTTGGGGTACTGGGCACGGCCGCGGCTGCCGTTGTAACGGCCCAGTGCCATGAATTGATCACCGCGTTCGATGTCGAGGTAATGCCGCAGGATCACGCAACCGAAGCGCAGATTGGTCTGCATGTGGAACAGTCGGCCGACATCACCGTCACCGATCAGGCGCGCCCAGAACGGCATCACCTGCATGTAGCCGCGCGCACCGGCGCGGCTGACCGCGTATTTGCGAAACCCGCTTTCCACCTGGATCAGCGCCAGCACCAGTGACGGCTCCAGCCCCTTGCGCTTGCTTTCGTACCAAACTGTCTGCAGGAACTCAATGCGCGCTTCGTAGTGCGGCGTGCGCGGTTTGAGGCGGTCGCTCATGGCGCCCAGCCAGCGCAGGTAGGCCAGCCGTTGCTCCGTGGTGTCGAACGCCGGGGTGGGCGGCGCGAGGTCACCGACCGCAGCGGACAAGGCCGAGCGCACGGCATCGGCCAGCGGCTCTTCGACTTGCTTGCCGCCATGCGCTGTGCGCCACGACACCGCGCCGACCAGGCCCAGCAGCAGGGCGTGGCGGCGTACCAGCGTCACGGCGACAGCCTGCCTTTCAGCACCGTCAGCACCTCCTCCAGGCGCACGGCAGTGGCCTGCGTGTCCTGCCGCCCCTGGTATTCGACGTTGCCCTCTTTCAGGCTGCGCTCGCCAATCGCGACCCGGTGCGGCACGCCGATCAGCTCCCAGTCGGCAAACATCGCACCCGGGCGCTCACCACGGTCGTCGAGGATGACGTCGACACCGGCCTGCATCAGCGCCGCGTACAAACCGTCCGCGGCGGCCTTCACCTCGGGGAACCGTTCGTAGCCCACCGGGCAGATCACCACCGCGAACGGCGCAATGGCGGCCGGCCAGATCATCCCGCGCTCGTCGTGGCGCTGCTCGACAGCCGCGCCCAGGATGCGGGTGACACCGATGCCGTAGCAGCCCATTTCCATCAACTTGGGCTTGCCGGTTTCGTCGAGGTAGCTCGCCTTCATCGCCTCGCTGTACTTGGTGCCGAGGAAGAACACATGGCCGACCTCGATGCCGCGCTGGATCGACAGCACGCCCTGCCCGTCTGGCGACGGGTCGCCGGCAACGACATTGCGCAGATCGGCCACCAAATGCGGCTCGGGCAGATCGCGGCCCCAGTTGACGCCGGTCAAGTGGAAGTCTTCCTCATTGGCACCACACACGAAGTCGCTCATCGCCGCCACCGTGCGGTCGGCAATCACCTTCACCGGCCCATTGACGCCCACCGGCCCGAGGTAGCCGGGCTTGCAGCCGAAGTGCTCGGCGATCTCAGCGGCGGTGGCGAAGCGGTGCCCGGCCTTCAAGCCCGGCAGCTTGCCTGCCTTGACTTCGTTCAGGCTGTGGTCACCACGCACCAGCAGCAGCCAGATCGTCGTTTTCGCCCCCGTGTCGTTCGGCAGCGGCTCGTCGGTGGCCAGCACCAGCGACTTCACCGTCGACGACAACGGCACGCCCAACAAGGCAGCGACGTCTTCGCAGGTCGCCTTGCGCGGCGTCGACGCCTTGGTCATCAACTGCGACGGTGCGGCACGCTGGTCGATCAGCGGCAGCGCCTCGGCCAGTTCGACGTTGGCCGCATAGCTTGAGGTCGCGCAGTAGGCCAGCGCGTCCTCGCCGGTGTCGGCAATGACCTGGAATTCATGCGACCGATCGCCACCGATGGCGCCGGTGTCGGCCGCCACCGCGCGGTAGGTCAGGCCGAGTCGCTCGAAGATGCGCGCGTAAGCGGCATACATCGCGTCGTAGCTCTTGCCGGCCGATTCGACGTCGCGGTCGAAGGAGTAAGCGTCCTTCATCGTGAACTCGCGTCCCCGCATCACGCCGAAGCGCGGTCGGCGCTCGTCACGGAATTTCGTCTGGATGTGATAGAAATTTTTCGGCAGCGCACGGTAGCTGCGCAATTCCTGGCGAGCGATGTCAGTGATCACTTCTTCGCTCGTCGGCTGAATGATGAAGTCTCGGTCGTGGCGATCCTTCACCCGCATCAATTCGGCGCCCATCTTGTCGAAACGGCCGGTTTCCTGCCACAACTCGGCGGGCTGGACCAGCGGCATCAGCAGCTCGATCGCGCCCGCACGGTTCATTTCCTCGCGAACGATGGCCTCCACCTTGCGGATCACCCGCAGCCCCATGGGCATGTAGCTGTAGATGCCGGCGCTCAGCCGCTTGATGAATCCAGCCCGCAGCATCAGTTTGTGGCTGACCACTTCGGCGTCTGCCGGCGCTTCGCGCAAGGTGGATATGAAGAACTGGGAAGCTTTCATCAACGGAGCCGCTGGGGGCTGCAAAGGAAGTGAGCGGCGCGAAGCGCGGCGAATGTGGCTTTCGACACCCTGCAAACACTGAGTTTGCATATAGCCAGCACGGTGCAATAATGCAATTTATTACAAATTTGGGGTTCATTATGCTCGACCGTGAGGGGTTCAGACCCAACGTCGGCATCGTCCTGCTCAACCAGAGGAACCAGGTGTTTTGGGGCAAACGGCTCCGATCGCACTCATGGCAGTTCCCGCAGGGAGGAATCAAACACGGCGAAACGCCCGAGCAGGCGATGTACCGAGAGCTCCACGAAGAGGTGGGGCTGACGACGGCGCATGTTCGTATTCTCGCCCGCACCCGTGACTGGCTGCGCTATGAGGTCCCCGATCGGTTCATACGCCGGGAAGCCCGCGGGCATTACCGTGGGCAGAAACAGATCTGGTTCCTGCTTCAGTTGACCGGTCGCGACAGCGACATGAACCTGCGCGCCACAGACCATCCGGAATTCGATGCATGGCGCTGGAATGAGTACTGGATTCCCCTGGAGGTGGTGATCGATTTCAAACGCGACGTGTATCAGCACGCACTCAAGGAATTGTCACGCTTCCTGCCGCGCCTGACCCAAACCCAGCGCACCTTCACAGAGGGGCGGCAGGCAGCGGATCGGCTTGACGACGTTGGGGTCGAGGCGCCAAAAATTGATGAAGGTACGGGTCCGGAGGGCGCGCCTGATTCATTCGATACGTTATCTAACCCCCTGGAACGCAGAGATAATTGATGCCAGATCACTGGCATACAAAACATAAGGCATCTAAAATATAACCATATTGTCTCTGTGTATCATTTCCGGCTCGCCGCTGAATCCCAGTATCTTTTCGAACTCGCTTGACGGCTTTTTAGCGATCAGCCGAGCTTCGCTGCTCGCGTAATTGGCCAGGCCCCGCGCCACTGCCGCGCCCGAGGGGTCAAGCACCGCGATCACGTCCCCGCGGTGGAATTCGCCCTGTACTTCGACCACACCGATGGGCAGCAGGCTCTTGCCGCCCTCGCGCAGTTTCTGCACCGCGCCGGCGTCGATGACCACCGCCCCGCGCAGCTGAAGGTGATCGACCATCCACTGCTTGCGTGCGGCCATCTTTTGCGTCGGCGCCAACAAGGCGGTGCCGATGGGTTCGCCCGCGCACAGTCGCAACAACACGTTGGGCTCCCGGCCCCACGCAATCACCGTGCTGGCGCCGCTGCTGGCGGCGCGCTTGGCCGCCAGGATCTTGGTGATCATGCCGCCGCGACCGATACTGCTGCCCGCACCGCCCGCCATCCGCTCCAACCCGGGGTCTCCCGCACGAGCCGTCTCGATCAGACGTGCCTGAGGATTCTTGCGGGGGTCTTCCGAGTAGAGCCCGTGCTGGTCGGTCAGGATGACCAGCGCGTCGGCCTCGATCAGGTTGGCGACCAGGGCACCCAGGGTGTCGTTGTCGCCGAACTTGATCTCTTCGTTGACGACGGTGTCGTTCTCGTTGATGACCGGGATGACCTTCAGAGTCAACAAGGTGAGCAGCGTCGAGCGAGCGTTCAGATAGCGCTCGCGGTCGGCCAGATCGGCATGCGTCAGCAGCACCTGGGCACTGCCCACGACATGCTAGCGAAGCTTCGATTCAT
>JAKFUQ010000271.1 GCA_021732645.1 Rhizobacter sp.
CTTTCAACGACGCCTTCAAGCCGGTGCTCGAACGGCTGAAGGCGTCGTTGAAAGATCGCGCGAAGGATGTGCGCGTGACGACTCGCCTGGTCGATTCGCCAGCATGCCTGGTGGTCGGCGAAGAGGACATGAGCGGCCACCTGGCGCGGCTGCTGAAGCAATCGGGGCAGACCGGCTTGCCGTCGTCACTGCCCACGCTGGAGGTCAATGTCCAGCACTCGCTGGTCAGCTCGCTCGAGCAGAGCCCCCATTTCGACGACATGGCGCAAATTCTGTTCGACCAGGCGGTGCTGGCCGAAGGGGGCCAGCTCGAAGATCCGGCTGCTTACGTCAAGCGCGTCAACCGGCTGTTGACGCCAGCCTGATAGCAGGCCTCACGGCGCGGCAACTTGCTGTCTGAGTTGCTGCGCCAGCTGCTGCCAGTAGCCGCTGGTGCCGAACCACGGAAAGCTGGGCGGAAAGGCCGGGTCGCGCCAGCGCTTGGCCAGCCAGGCGCTCTGATGCACGATGCGCAGCGTGCGCAGGGGCTCGATCAACGCGAGCTGGCGGTCGTCGAAGTCCATGAACTGCTCGTAGCCGGCGAGCAGTGAGCGCAGCTGCAGCTTGGCGGCGGCTTCATCGCCGGACAGCAGCATCCACAGGTCCTGGATGGCTGGGCCCATCAGGCAATCGTCCAGATCGACGAAGTGCGGGCCGGCATCGGTCCACAGCACATTGCCGATGTGGCAATCGCCGTGCAGGCGGATCGGGTTCAGATCGTCGATGCGGTCGAAAGCGCGCTGCACCTCGGTCAGCGCCGCATTGACGGCATCGTGCCACTCGGGCGCCACCTCCGACGGGATGTTGCCGTGCGCGAGCAGCCAGTCGCGGCAATCCCAGCCGAACTCGGCCACCGTCAGACTGCGGCGGTGCGCGAACGGCTTGCGCGCACCGACCGCATGCATGCGGCCGATGAAGCGGCCGATCCATTCCAGCGTCGCCGGCTGTTCGAGTTCCGGCGCCCAGCCAGCCTTGCGCTCGCTGACCGCGAAGCGGTAGAAGTGCTCCGCGATCGACACCCGGCCCAAGGTCGGCGGCACGCCGCTCAGCGAGACTTGCAGCGGCGCTTCGGCATCGACGGCCAGGGTCAACGGCGCTGCGATCGGAATTTCCTCGGCGGCCAGTTCGGCCGAGAAGGCATGCTCTTCGAGAATCTGCGCGTCGCCCCAGCGCTCGGGCCGGTAGAACTTGGTCACCACCGCCTTGCCGTCGATCAGGAACACCTGGAAGACGCGGTTCTCGTAGGAGTTGAGCTGCAGAAATCGCCCGTCGCCACGAAGACCGACGCCATCGAGCGCGTCGAGGATCAACTCGGGCGTCAGCCCGGAGAACGGAGTGGGCGAAACAGCATGGGCGGGCTTCACTTCAGGCACCCAATGATCGTATGCGATCGGTACCGTCCCCCGTTCAGCGTCCCCCGGCCCTTCGGGTGGCGTTGCGTCGCCACGGGATGCCGTCCGCGTCGTCGTCGTTGACGATGGCACCAATGGCGGCGTTGCTTGAATCGGCTGCCGTCAGCCCGTTGCTCATTGCTGGCGCAGCCTCGGTCACTGACGATGCCCCGGGCTTGTCTTCGCCAGTGAAAAAAGAGTCGAGGAAAACATTGGGGTCCTGCCAGGTGGCGGCGGTGTTACCGAGGTCGGCGGGCGTATCCGCCACCACCACCGGCTGCACGGCGGCCACGTGAGTGGCCTGCTCTGGTGCATCCATGGTCGCAGGCACGGGCGCATGGAGCGGCTGCTCGGAAGTGGCACTGAGCGGCACAGGGGCCGACACATCGATGGACTCTTGCACACTGCCGTCGCGTATCAGCGCCCGCAACGCGTCGAGTGGCGGCAAGGCGTCGACAGCGCAGTGCAATCGCTCGATACCGCAGGCTGCCAGCACCGACTCCTTGATCCGCGTGCTGCGCCGCGAATGGCTGCGACTGTTGTCGAGGTCGATCGCCAGCAGCACATGACCATTTGGATTGCACACGGCGAACGTCACATGCGCGGCCCCAATCAATTCGTACCAGTACTGCACCTGCTCGGGTGTGGCCGGCTGGCACAGACGCACCAGCGGCAGCTTGGGTATCACGATGTGCTTGGGGAAGGCCAGACGAAGCTGGTTGTAGACGCGCCGCTCGCCGCCATCGAGCACGCGCCGTGCGGCCAGCGTCCATTCCCTGGGCAGCGGCGCCAAGCGTTTGCGGCGGCCCGCCCCCACCCATACCGCCAAGCCACCCAGCGCTGCACCGACCAGCAAGGCGGCGATCAGCATCGACAGGGCAGGGGCGGCGTTCATGGGTCAAGCAATCATCTTCAATCTGATACCATTGTGGGCTAACCTGAAATCAATGCCATCAGGTGGTGCGGCTGGGTTTGGCGCAAAGAGTTTCCCAAGAGGCTGCCACTCCAGAAGCAGTTCCAACGGTGACTCAGGGTGGCGAAGCGTGTTTCGCTCATGCCCGCAAGGCAATTTTCTCGTACAGGAATAACCATGAAAACCTTCAGTGCCAAACCGGCCGAAGTGACGCATGAGTGGTTTGTGATCGACGCGACCGACAAGGTCCTCGGCAGGGTGGCCAGTGAAGTCGCCCTCCGTTTGCGCGGAAAGCACAAGGCCATTTATACGCCTCACGTCGACACCGGCGACTTCATCGTCATCGTCAACGCCGAGAAGCTCCGCGTGACCGGCAACAAAGCCAATGACAAGGTGTACTACCGGCACACCGGCTACCCCGGCGGCATCATCGCCACGAAATTCAAGGACATGCAAGCCAAGCATCCGGGCCGTGCGCTCGAGAAGGCTGTCAAGGGCATGCTTCCCAAGGGCCCATTGGGTTACGCCATGGTCAAGAAACTGAAGGTGTACGCCGGCGCCACGCATCCGCACACCGCACAGCAGCCCAAGGCGCTGGAAATCTAAGGGGCGATGATGATTGGTAATTGGAATTACGGTACCGGCCGTCGCAAGTCGTCCGTCGCACGCGTTTTCATGAAAAAAGGCACCGGCCAGATCCTCGTCAACGGCAAGACCGTCGATGAGTATTTCGGTCGCCAGACCTCGATCATGATCGTCAAGCAGCCTTTGATGCTGACCGCCAACGATGCGGCGTTCGACGTCAAGGTCAATGTTCACGGTGGCGGCGAATCCGGCCAGGCCGGTGCGGTGCGTCACGGCATCACCCGCGCGTTGATCGATTACGACGCGGCGCTGAAGCCTGAACTCAGCCGGGCTGGCTTCGTCACCCGCGATGCGCGCGAGGTCGAGCGCAAGAAGGTCGGCTTCCACGGCGCACGTCGCCGCAAACAGTTCAGCAAGCGCTGATCGACCGTGGGTGCCTGTATGGCACTCACTCAGCGAAAGGTCGCCCAAGGGCGACCTTTCTCGTTCTGGATGCACGGTTCATAATGCAGTCCCCATGCCCGAGATTTTCCAGGAGCAGTCATGAACGCCGCCGCAGAACAAAACCACCTCGCCGTACCGCAGGACGAACCCCCTCCCCCGCTGGTTTTCACCGACAGCGCCGCCTCGAAGGTCAAGGAACTGGTCGAT
This sequence comes from Rhizobacter sp., assembly GCA_021732645.1. Taxonomy (GTDB): domain Bacteria; phylum Pseudomonadota; class Gammaproteobacteria; order Burkholderiales; family Burkholderiaceae_C; genus PBB1. Next base: position 3,580 of record JAKFUQ010000271.1, read on the forward strand.
GAAGAGGGCAACCCTGATCTGAAGCTGCGTGTGTTCGTGCAAGGCGGGGGCTGCTCGGGTTTCCAGTACGGCTTCACCTTCGACGAGGTGCTCAATGAAGACGACACCCGCATGGACAAGAACGGCGTCACCCTGCTGATCGACGCCATGAGCCTGCAGTACCTGATGGGTGCCGAGATCGACTACAAGGATGATCTGCAGGGCGCGCAATTCGTCATCAAGAACCCGAACGCCTCGACCACCTGCGGCTGCGGCTCCAGCTTCTCAGTCTGATTCTGTTCAGCTGGCCGGGTACAGAGCGCCGAGGATGCGCGGCCCGCGTGACCCGGTGACGGTCGGTAGATTTCCCGCACGGCGATCCACCCAGGCGCTGGCCAGCCAGGCGAAGGCCACGGCCTCGACCTGATCCGCGGCCAGCCCTTGCGCTTCGGTTGAGTCGATCTTCACTTGAGGCAGTCGCTGCACCAGGCGGCGCATCAAATCGGCGTTGTAGGCGCCGCCACCACAAACCCACAGCTGGCTTGCGTCCGACGCATAGCGAGCCATTGATTGGTGGCAGCACCATGCGGTCAGCTCGGTCAGCGTGGCCTGCACGTTGACGGGATCAATCACCTGCCCTGCAGCTGCCGTCTGGTTCAGGCATCGCGTGAGCCATGCCGGATTGAACAGATCCCGGCCGGTGCTTTTGGGTGGGGGCAGTGAAAAGTAGGCCTCGTTCTGCATGACAGCCAGAAGCGCCTGGTCGACCGAGCCTGACGCCGCCCAGGCGCCATCGCGGTCGTAGGGCTCACTGCGATGCAATGCGCACCAGTGGTCCATCAGCACGTTGCCAGGACCGCAGTCGAAGCCGGTCGTCGTACCGTCGGCCGCCAAGACGGTCACATTGCTGATGCCACCGATGTTCAGCACCGCCAGACTTTCGCCGTCTCGGCCGAACGCCGCACGGTGAAAAGCGGGCACCAGCGGCGCACCCTGGCCGCCGGCGGCCACGTCGCGTGATCTGAAGTCCGCGATCACATCGATGCCGGTCAACTCGGCCAGCAACGCGCCATTGCACAACTGCACGGTGTAGCCGATGCCATCGAACGCCCCAGGGCAGTGCCGGACGGTTTGCCCGTGGGCCCCGAGGGCGACCACCTCGGATGGCGCCATATCAGCGGTTGCCAGCAAGGCGCGCACCACCTCCGCATAGACCTGCGCCACCGCATTGCCAGCCAGTGCGGCACGGTGCAATTCGTGGGCACTGGCCGTGTTCAGCGCGAGCAATTCGCGCTTGAGTTCGGGCGAGAACGCGCGGTGTGCGTGAGCTCGTACGGCGAGCGGCGATGGACTGCAGAACTCAACCAGCACGCCATCGACCCCATCGAGCGAGGTGCCCGACATCAGGCCGATGAAGTGTCGATTCATGCCCACATTTTCCGCCAAGGAAAAAGCCCGCCAGAGCGGGCTTGTTTCATCGTGACTCGACGGGACGAATGCCCGATGTCACTCAAACGAGGCGATGGTCGGGTTCACGGTTTGCGCCACTTCCAACTGGGCCTTGGCCGACAGGGCCACCTGCGCGAACTGAACGCGTGAGGCAGGCGCCAGCGCCACCGTGTTGGCCAGGCTGGCGATCATGGACGGGTCACGCTGCGCACCACCGACCTTGAACTCAAAGTGCAGGTGTGGCCCGGTGGCCCAGCCCGTCCTGCCAACGGCACCAATGTGCATGCCCTGGGTGACGGCCTGTCCCTTGCGCACATGGATGCGACTCAGGTGGGCGTAGAGCGTACTGCGGTTGCCAGCATGCTTGACCTCCACCACATTGCCGTAACCGTTTTGCCAACCCGCGAACTCCACGACGCCATCGCTGACGACCCGAACCGGTGTGCCCGTGGGTGCGCCGTAGTCCACACCAGCGTGCTTACGCCAGTTTTGCAGGATCGGATGGAAGCGCATGGCGAAGCCCGACGTCACCCGCGAAAACTCCATCGGGCTGGCCAGGAACGAGCGCTGCTTGCTGCGACCGCTCGGGTCGAAATAGGCACCACGCTGCCCTGGTTGTGTGCTTTCGAACCAGATGGCCGAATGCGATTCACCTTTGTTGACAAACTCCGCCGCGAGCACGCGCCCGGCAGACTCGTTCCAGGTGATGGGCTCGCCATCGGCTGTCAGCGTTTCGTAGACCACCGAGAACGTGTCGCCGCGGCGCAGATCACGGTGGAAGTTGATCTCTGTGGCGAACACTTCGGCCAGCTGCGTGGCAATGGTGTCGGGCAGACCGGCGTCATCGGTCGCGTTGAAGAGCGAATTGACCACCGTACCGCTGCCCATCTTCGACATCGCGGCCAGTGGCGCGGTCTCGATGCGGGCGGTGAACTGGCCGCCCTCGCGCACAACGCGCAAGCGGGTGAAATGCGTACCGAACTGCGTGGTGCTGCGAGCAGGGTAGCGCGCCACCAGTTCATCCAGCTGGCCCGACGCATCGGCGCTCACCTGAATCATCTTGCCGCTGCGGCCCGAGAGCACTTCGCGCGCAAGGCTGTCACGACGCAAAAAAGCAGATGCTTCAGCGTCATCGACCCCCAGCCGACGCAGCAAGCTGTCCACCGTGTCGCCGCGACGCGTGGTGTCGTTGCGGATCAGGGAAAGCTGTTGCTGGGCCAGCGACGACACCTGCGATGGCAGGTCGGCCGACAGCACGGATTCCGTGATCAATCGCTGGGCTTGCGAGTCGACCGATGCCAGTGGTGCGACGCCGAACGCCGTGACGCCGAAACCCGCGCAGCCCACCACGATCACGGCGTAAAGCCGCCGCGGGTACTTGCGCACCACGCTGGCAACTCGATGCCCCAGACGGGCAGCGATGCGATCGATCAAATCAGTTGAGCTCAAGATTCAGAGAGCGAGACGCTCAGTGTGACGGCGCGCATGCGGCAAGCCGGATGAAAAGGTCTGTGCGAACCTGTCCCGTAAACTGCTGAGCGATTCAAACAGCTGGAAGCCGCAGCCAGACTCGATAACTTTTGAGCTGGCCAATGCCCCAAAACGAGGCGTGAGTATACCGAGGTGTTCAGCCCATGGGGCTCGGTCGAGGGCACCTGTTTCCCCGTTTTCATTACGTAGTTTCCCGACATGCCACCATCTGACGACATCGACCCGAGTGCGCCCGGCTTGAGCCCTGTTCTGGTAACCGAACGTGTTTTGGCGGCCTTTCGCGCCACACAACGGGGTTGTGACGAGCTGTTGCCGCAAGCCGATTGGCTGAACAAGCTGGCCCGCGCCGAGGCCACAGGCACCCCGTTGCGCATCAAGCTCGGGCTCGATCCGACCGCTCCCGACATCCATCTTGGCCACACCGTGGTGCTGAACAAGCTGCGGCAGTTGCAGGATCTGGGCCACACGGTGATCTTCCTGATCGGCGACTTCACCTCGATGATCGGCGACCCGTCCGGCCGCAACGCCACCCGCCCGCCGCTGACCCGCGAGCAGATCGAGGACAACGCCAAGACCTATTTCCAGCAGGCGACCTTGGTGCTCGACCCGGAGAAGACCGAGGTGCGCTACAACTCCGAGTGGAGCGACCCGCTGGGCGCGCGCGGCTTGATTGAACTGGCCTCGCGCTACACCGTGGCGCGGATGATGGAGCGCGACGACTTCACCAAGCGCTACAAGGCGGGCACGCCGATCAGCGTGCACGAGTTCCTCTACCCGCTGATGCAGGGCTACGACTCGGTGGCCTTGAAGAGCGACCTTGAGCTCGGCGGCACCGACCAGAAATTCAACCTGCTGGTCGGCCGCGCGCTGCAAAGCGAATACGGCCAGGAGCCGCAGTGCATCTTGACGATGCCGTTGCTCGAGGGGTTGGACGGCGTCGAGAAGATGTCGAAGAGCAAGGGCAACTTCATCGGCATCAGCGAGGCGCCCAACGACATGTTCGCCAAGCTGCTGTCAATCAGCGACACGCTGATGTGGCGCTATTTCACGCTGCTGAGTTTCCGCTCCGAAGCAGAGATCGCCGCGCTGAAAGCCGAGGTCGACGCTGGCCGCAACCCGAAGGAGGCGAAGGTGCTGCTGGCCAAGGAAATCACCGCCCGATTCCACAGCGCTGCGGCGGCCGATGCGGCTGAGAGCGACTTCAACCTGCGCGCGCGCGGTGGCGTGCCCGATGTGATTCCTGAGCTTGCCGTCGCTGGCGCGCCGATCGGCATCGGCGCCTTGCTGCGCGAGGCGCTGCTGGCGCCGTCGAGCAGCGAAGCGCTGCGCCTGGTCGAGGGTGGCGGCGTCAAGGTGGACGGCAACGTGGTCAGCGATCGCGGCCTGAAACTGAACGCCGGAACCTACGTGTTGCAGGTCGGCAAGCGCAAGTTCGCGCGGGTGACGTTGAGCTGAGCCACCAGCGCGCTCAGCGGTTCAACACGCCCGAGGCGACCAAGCCTGCGGGCACATGGGGCGCGGCGTTTTCGATGTGACCAGTCTGGTCATCGAAGAAAAAATCGGGCTCGAACTCGCGCAGAAATTCGCCCTTGGCCAAACCCCCGAGGAACATCGCCTCGTCGATCTCGATGTCCCAGTCCATCAGCGTGCGGATCGCGCGTTCGTGGGCCGGCGCGCTGCGTGCGGTCACCAGCGCCGTGCGGATGCTCATGGCAGGTGTGGCAGCGCGTTGCAGCCGTTGCAGCGCTTCGAGCAAAGGCTTGAACGGACCGGCCGCCAGCGGCTTCCCGGCACGGTCACTCTCATGTTTCTGGAAGGCGCTCAGGCCCGCCCGCTGGAACACCTGTTCGGCCTCGTCGGAGAACAGCACCGCGTCGCCATCGAATGCGATGCGCACCTCGTTCGGGTGTGCCGCCGAGGCACGCGCCGAGTTCGGGTAGACGCGCGCCGCCGGCACGCCAGCGTCGAGGGCCGAGCGCACATCGGCCTCGTTGGTCGACAGGAACAGGTTCGCGTTCAGCGGCTGCAGGTAGCGCCACGGCGGATGGCCCCGCGTGAACACGCCGCGCTGGATGGGCAGGCCGTGGTGCGTCGATGAACGGAACACCCGCATGCCCGAGACGGGATCGTTGCGCGACAAGATGACCACTTCGACCCGCTGCGTCGGCGCTTCGCCGGTGCCCGCCGGAGCGCGGTTGAACGCCAGCAGCTTGTTGACCAGCGAAAACGCGACGCCAGGCTTGGCCGTCACGTCCAGTCTGTCGAGCTGCAGCTGCATGTAGGCGCGGTCGTCGGTGGCCTCGAAGACTTCGTTCTCTTCCTCGAAATCGAACAGCGCGCGTGACGAAATTGCAACGACCAGTTGACCATCAAGAGACACAGGCATGCGAACGATGATACGGCGATGACCCCTGCTGCCAGGGGCCTGCATGCAGCGGGATCGTTCGCAACGCTACTGCACGAACCCCATCGTTGTGCGGCGCTGATGCGCGTCGGGCAGGTCAGCGGTTGAGATCGTCGACCGGCGATCCAGCTTGGCATTGCCGAAGGCGGTCATCCAGGCCCGGCGCATCTCGCGCGGCGCCATCTCGCTCATGCGGTCGAGCACATCGGCGTTCGGCTGTTCGTCGAAGCGACTTCCCCAGTCGTGGCTGGAACGGATCGCGGCATACAGTTTGGTCGCGATGTGCCGTGCGGCGTCGCGGTCGGGTGAGCGCACCTCGTAGACGTTCATCCGGTTCAGGATCGGGTCGGGGATGCCGTGTGCGTCGTTCGCGGTGGCGACCCAGATGACCTGGCTGGCGTCGATCGGCACTTCGGCGAACTCGTCGATGAAGCTGCTGGAGGTGTCGTGTTCGAGCAGGCTGTACAGCGCACCGAGCGGGTCGTAGGCGTGCTCGCCGCCGGCCTTGTCGATCTCGTCGACCACCATCACCGGGTTGGCGTACTGGCCATCGACCAAGGTCTCGAACACCTTGCCGGGCCGCGCACCCTTCCACTGGCTGGACGCGCCCGACAGCACCCACCCCGCGGTCATCGAACTCATCGAGATGAAGCCCATGCCGGTGCCCAGCAACTGTGACAACTCGCGCGCGAAATGCGTCTTGCCGATGCCCGGCGGGCCCAGCAGCAGCAGCGGCGTGATCTCCAGCGCATCACGGCTGTCTTCGCACAGCGCCAGCTGGCGCTTCACGTCGTCGAGCACCTCGTAGAAATTCGGCAGGTCGTCGTAAAGATGGTCCATCACCGGCAGCCCTGAGGGCTTGACCTGAAACCGCTCCGGCCCCAGTTCCAGCATGCGCTCGTAGGTGGAGCGCAGGTTCTCGTGTTCTTTTTTCGGCAGCTTGTCGAGCTTGCGGCCGACCTCGTCGACCCGGTAGACGCTGCGCATGCGCGCAATCGGTATGCCGCTGCGGGCCCCCGACACCTTGACCAGTTCATGGGAAGCAGACATCGCACCTCCAAGAAACAAAGCTCGCTGGATTCATTCAACCATGTGCCGCCGGCAGCATGCTTCGGAGAAGCACCGCATTGACACGTCAAACGCCAAGCATTCAACGTGCCATAAGAAAATGTGCGAGCGAAGCGATGCGCCCATCAAGCCACGCCCGCGGAGCCGGCTTTGCCGGGCCGCTAGGCGGCGCCCCTTGGGTGCAGGAGCAAAGCGACTGGGGGGCTCTATTTCACCCAAGTATTCAATTGAATGATGGGTAGCAAGACGGCCAGCACGATCAGCATCACCACGCCGCCCATGGCGACGATCAGCAGCGGTTCGAGGATGGTCGCCATTTGCAGCGCGCGGCGCTGCACTTCTGTGGCGAGTTGCTTGGCCGCACGGTCGAGCATTTGCGGCAGTTGGCCGGTCTGCTCGCCGAGCCGCGCGAACATGGCCAGCAGGCCGGGGAAGCGCTTCTTGCTGGCGAGTGCCGCAGCCAGCGGCGCGCCTTCACGCACCCGCACCAGCGCATCCAGCGCATCGGCGCGCATGGCCTGGTTGGACAGCGTCTCGGCCGCCGCCTGCAAGGCTTTCAGGATAGGCACGCCCGCGCCTGCCAGCATCGCCAAGGTGCCGGCAAAGCGGGCCGCGTTGTAGCCGCGCGCCAGCTTGCCGATCAGCGGCAGGTTCAGCCAGCCGGCGTCGAAGCGCTCGCGGAACACCGGGTTGCGCAGCATCAGCAGCAGCGTGCCGACACCGGCACCGATTGCCAGCAGCAGCAGCCAGCCGTAGCTGCGCAGAAAGCCGCTGACCGCCAGCATCGCCACCGTGAGAAACGGCAGTGCGCGCTTCGAACTGGTGAACACCGACGCCACCTGCGGCACCACATAGGTCACCAGAAAAATGACGATGACCACCGCGATCACCGACACGATCGCGGGGTACAGCGTGGCGCCGATCAGCTTGGCTTTCAGCGCCTGGCGCTCTTCCAGGTCATCCGCCAGCCGCTCCAGCACCTGTCCCAGCGCACCGCTTTGCTCACCGGCGGCCACCACACCGCGGTACACCTCATCGAACTCGCGCTCGGCGCTGCCCAACGCACGCGCGAACGGCGAGCCCGCGTTGACTTCGGATCGCAGGTGCGCGACCAGTTCGCGCTGCTTCGGGTCTTCAGCCTCATCGCTCAGGGCGGTGAGCGCGCGCTCCAGGGGCAAGCCGCTGCCGACCAGACCGGCCAGCTGGCGCGTCCACACCGCCAGCCCGGTGGCCGAGAACACCCGGGTCGTGAAGCGCAGGCCCTGACCCTTGGCCCCTGCGGAGGCCACCTGCGTGACCTCCAACGGCACCAGCGCCTGCGCCCGCAACTGCGCCCGTGCGGCGCGTGCGTTGTCGGCTTCGAGCAAGCCAGTGGTGGACTTGCCCGCAGCGGTCAGCGCCTCAAATTTATACGCGGGCATACGCAGTACGCCTAGACCAGCAAGCGCAGCGAAGCGCCCATCAAGCAACAACCGTGGACGGGTTCCCCGGCCACTGGGTTGGCGCCCCTTGGGGGCAGGAGCGTAGCGACTGGTGGGGGGCTCATTCCCTTGTGACTCTCATCACCTCTTCGGGCGACGTGATGCCGGCTTCCACCAGACGTTCGCCGTCTTCGCGCATCGAGCGCAGCCCGGCCTCTTCCGCCGCGACGAACAGCTGCGACTCGGCGGCGCGGCTGTGGATCAGCGAGCGCACCTTGTCGTCGGCGACCATCATCTCGTAGACGCCGGTGCGGCCCTTGTAGCCGCTGTGGCCGCATTCGGCACAGCCGACCGGGTGGTAGCGCCCCTGGGCATCGACCTTCTTGCAATGCACGCACAGCTTGCGCACCAGCCGCTGCGCCAGCACGCCGAGCAGCGAGCTGCTGAGCAGGAAAGGCTCGACGCCCATGTCGGTCAGCCGCGTCACCGCACTCGGCGCGTCGTTGGTGTGCAGCGTGGCGAGCACCAAGTGGCCGGTCAGCGAGGCCTGGATCGCGATCTGCGCGGTCTCATAGTCGCGGATCTCGCCGATCATGATCACGTCCGGGTCCTGCCGCAGGATGGCGCGCAGCGCCTTCGCAAAGGTCAGGTCGATCTTTGGGTTCACCTGCGTCTGGCCGATGCCGCCGAGCTCGTATTCCACAGGGTCTTCGACCGTCAGCACATTCGTCGTCGAGGTGTCGACGCGGCCCAGCGACGCATACAGCGTCGTCGTCTTGCCCGAGCCGGTGGGGCCTGTGACCAACACGATGCCGTGCGGCTGCTGAACCAAGTTGTCAAAGCTCGTGAGCACATCGCCGCTCATGCCCAGGCCCTCGAGCGTGAACTTCGATTCGCCCTTGTCGAGCAGCCGCAGCACCGCGCGTTCGCCGTGCGACGACGGCAGCGTGCTGACGCGCACATCGACCGCACGCCCGCCGATGCGCAGCGAGATGCGGCCGTCTTGCGGCAGGCGCTTTTCGGAGATGTCCAGCTCGGCCATGATCTTCAGCCGCGAGATCAGCGCCGCATGCAGCGCCTTGTTCGGCTGCACCACCTCGCGCAGCGTGCCGTCGACGCGAAAGCGCACCGAGCTGCTGCGCTCGTAGGGTTCGATGTGGATGTCGCTGGCGCCGTCTTTCGCGGCCTGCGTCAGCAGGGCATTGAGCATGCGGATGATGGGGGCATCGTTGCTCGCCTCGAGCAGGTCTTCGATGGCCGGCAGCTCCTGCATCATCCGGCTCAGATCGACCGCGCTTTCGACCTCGCCGATGACGGTGGCGGCGCTCGATTCACTGCCGGCATAGGCGACGGCGATGCGGTTGGTCAGCGTGGCGGCAGCCTCGCGTTCCAGCACATCGACGTCGTACAGCCGCAGCACCTCGGCCAGGGCCGCCAGCGACACGGTTTCAGGCGCCCACAGCACCAGGCGGTCGCCCTCGTCTTCCAGCAGCACGGTGTGCGCCCGCGCGTAGGCATAGGGCAGGGGGTGGCGGCTGGCCATGCTTCGGTGTGGTTCGCGTGTCAAGGAGCGCTCGCCGGCGCGCTCGATGCCGGTCCGGTGGGCGGCGGACGGGTCGAGGGTGGCGAGATCGGCTGCGTCGTGTCTTCAATGGTCTTGAGCGGCGGCAGCACCGGCACGCCATTGATAGGCAACAACGGGTTGTTCGGGAAGACCACGCTTTTTTGCTCGCCGCGCAGCAACTCGTAGCGGTCGATCGACAGGCTGTTAGAGGTCGGTGCGTCGCGCACCACCACCGGTCGCAAAAACACCATCTGGTTGGTCCGCCGCTTGGTGCGCGACTCGTTGCGAAACAGCGCGCCCAGGTACGGGATGTCGCCGAGGATCGGCACCTGCGATTTGTTGACGGTGATGGTGTCTTCGATCAATCCGCCGAGCACGATGATCTGCCCGTCATCAACCACCACGGTCGACTCGATGGAGCGCTTGTTGGTGGTCGGCCCGGCGCTCGACGTGCCCGGAGCGGTGCCTGCGGCCAGGCTCGACGACTCCTGGAACAGCGTCATGCGCACCGTGCCGTTCTCGCCGATCTGCGGCCGGATGCGCAGCGTGATGCCGACATCCCGGCGCTCGATCGTCTGGAACGGGCTGACGGTGGAGGTGCCGCCCGTGTTGGTGAACTGGCCGGTGA